>JAJZQG010000214.1 GCA_021847645.1 Myxococcales bacterium | reverse complement strand
GTGTTCGAGCTTTGAGGCGCCTGCGCCTGCTCCCTACGAGGTCGTCATCAAGGTCGAGAGCGACCCCGGGCGTGCGTTGCCCGGCGCGGACGTGCTGCTGCAGAACAGCCGCGTGGCCAGCACGGGCACGGACGGCACCGCCGCGCTCAAGCTCAACGGCGCGGAAGGCGAGACGTTGCTGTTCCAGGTCAAGTGTCCGGAAGGCTATCAATCGCCGAGCAAGCCGATTGCGGTCACGCTCCGGCGCATCGCGAGCCCCTCGAAGCGTCCCGAATACGCCACGTCCTGTCCTCCGGCGACGCGCACGATCGTGGTGGCGGTGCGCGCGGACAACGGCCCGAACCTGCCGGTGCTCTATCTTGGGCGGGAGGTGGGGCGCACGGACGAGTCGGGCGCGGCGCACGTGCTGTTGACACTCAAGCCCGACGACACCTTCCAGCTGATGCTCAAGACCGACGGCGAGTCGGGCGACCGGCTTCGTCCGCAGAACCCGATCGCGACGTTCGTGGTCAAGGGTCAGGACGACGTGCTGACGTTCGACCAGACGTTCGTGGTGGAGCACAAGAAGTACAGGCCGTCGGGGCCCAGGGGGCCGACGCCGCTCAAGACCAACTGAGCGGGGGATTGTGCGACCGGGGCAATTGGGCGAGCGGGTGGTTGCGGCGGGGGGTGGGAGATCGCGGCGATCCCGTTCTGTGATCGTGCCGATCCCCGGCCCGATGTAGGCGGATGTCGCCGCCGCATGGAGTCACGTTCGCGCCCCGCGAGGATCCGCGGCTGATTTTCCGTTGCGCGAGGCCTTCGGCCACGGCTACTCTTCTTGTGACGTCGTCCGCCCGCACTTGGCCTCGCACGTGCACATGGAGCGGATGATCCCGAGAGAGACACAATGACCTGGCTCTGGAAGCTCCACCCGTCGTTCTGGTTGCCCCGCGGTGATCAGGGAGCGGTGACCACGGAGTACGTGGTGCTGGTGGGGTTCGTCGGGGTCACGGTGGCAGCGGCGATCGCCGGGCTTGGGCCGGTGCTGCTGTCGAGCTACGAGCGAGCGCGGGGTCTCCTCATCTGCCCGCTGCCGTAGGCGGGGGGCCAGAACAGGTTCGAGTCAACCAAAGAGAGCACGACACGGAGAGCGACCATGACCAAGCTGAACAAGTTCTTCAAGGACAACCGGGGCGCCAACCTGGTCGAGTACATCATTCTGGTCGGCGTGATCGCGCTGGTGGCGATTGCCGGATTCAAGATCTTCGGCCAGAAGGTGGACGCCAAGGTGCAGGAGCAAGCCAACAAGGTCGAGCAGATCGGCAACTGAGCGCGCGCGAACGGACCGCACGTCGAGCCCGGGCCTCTCCTGGTGCGCCACGTGCTTTCCCGATGCGTGCCGCGGAGCGACCGTCATGGTGCAGGTGAGGGTATTTCTCCTGTGCGCCGTGATCGTCAGTGCGATCGCGGCGTACACGGATTGGCGCAAGGGAATCATCCCTCCCTGGTTGTCCATGGGGGCTTTGGTCCTCGCTCCGATCGGCCACGCCATCTTCGGTGCGATCTACGGTGGGAAAGCCGCCGCCGTCGAGGGATTCGCCCTGTCCGTGGCGGGTGCGGTGGTCTGCGCGGCCGTGCCTCTGCTCCTCTACTATCTAGGGGGCGGCAAGGGCGGCGATGTGAAGCTGTTGGCCGCTCTCGGGGCGATCTGCCGGCCGATGATCGGCATCGAGCTGGAGTTCTACGGGTTCATCGCGGCAGCCATCTTCGCCCTCGGTCGGCTGGCGTATGACGGAAAGCTGCTGCGCACGCTGCTCAACTCGCTTTCGTTGCTGGTCAATCCGTTCCTGCCCAAGGCGCGTCGCCGCACCCTGACCCCCGAGGCCATGACCTGGACCCGGCTGGGCCCGGCGGTCTTCGCCGGCACCTGCCTGGCCGCGTTCCTGCACTGGAGGCCGCTATGAGGTTCGCGCGCGACAACCGGGGCGCCGTCTACGTCGAGTTCCTCATCGCGTTCCTGCCCCTGTTCGTCTTCTTCGAGTCCCTGGTGCAGTTCAGCGGCCTGGTTGCTGCCAAGCTGGTCGTGCAGCACGCGGCCACCACCGCCGCGCGCGCCGCCATCGTGGTGCTCTACGACGACCCCAAGTACTACAACGATGAAGAGGTCGGCAAGACGACGGGCAAGCGTCGGGAGGCCATCCGTCTCGCCGCGGCCATGCCGATGCGCGCGGTCAAGAGCATCGTCGCCTTCGACATCAACTTCCCGTCGCAGCCGGGCGACACGGACGACCGCCAGCAATTCAGCCGTGACGAGCTGGTGCGGGTGCGGGTGACGGCGGTGTATCGCTGCCAGGTGCCCTTTGCGAGCCGGCTGGTGTGCAACTGGCTGACGGGACTGCGGGAACTGCACGGGGAGGCAGCCCTGCCCAACCAGGGTGCCGACTACGAATACGGGGATTGAACGTGGAACGAGAACACGAACAACCGACGGTTCCCACGGCGCCCGGATTCATGCGGGACCACCGCGGTGCGGTCATGGTGGTCGGCGTCTTCATGGCCGCCTTCCTGGTCGGCTCGCTGTGGTACGTCATCGGCATCGGCGATGCGGTGCTGTACCGCGAGCGGATGCAGGACGGGGCGGACGCGGCGGCCTACGCCGCGGCGGTCTACCACGCACGCGGCATGAACATGATCGCCATGATCAACATCATCATGGCGGCCATCCTTGCGGTGCTCGTAGCCTTCAAGCTGCTGCAGCTCATCAACTGGATTGCCAACGCGGTGTCGTGCGCGCTGTGGTGGACCGGCGTGGGCGCGGCGGTCTGCGGCCTCACCTCGTCGCTCGAGTCGCCGATCGCCGAGGCGGTGAACATCGCCGAGAAGCTGGTGAACACAGCGCTGCCCGTGCTGAGCAAGACCGAGGTCGGCATCGCAGTGGCGATGCCCTGGGTGGCCGAAGCCAAGTCCGTCTATATCGCGACCGAGCAATACAAGAAGCCGGTGGAAGGCGGCGGCACGGTCAGCGTCTCGCTCATCCCGTTTGTCGACGGGCGGCTGGGGCTGCCGGTGCAGGAGGACGACTACGACTTTCTGTGCAAGAAGGCCGGGGAGTACGTGGGCAAGCTGGTGTTCTCTCCCTTCGGCGGGTTCGGCGACTGGGTGGCGGGCGTGGTGGGCGACATCGTGAGCACGTTCCCCGGATTTTTCTGCGGGGATTCGGGGGGCGGCTACAGCGGCGGCACCGGCTCCGTGGTGTCCGACAGCACGATCGACGACCTGGTGAAGAAGGGCTGCGACGAGAAGAAGGACAAGCTGCCCAAGTCGAAGCAGAAGGACTTCGACATGGACAAGTGCATGGAGGACGGCAAGAAGGACGTGCAGGACAAGCTCAAGAAGCTCGGCAACAAGGGCCAGAGCTCCGGGTCGGGCGATTCGAGCGGCAAGACCTCCAAGCGCGTGTACGACGATGCGCAGAACGGCGATGGCTACTTCCAGGTGTGGTCGATCGTGGTGGGCGACGACGAGTGGCCGAAGAAGGCGGAGAAGGGCGTACAGATCGCGGCCTGGAACAAGGGCTCGAGCATGCCGCAGGTGCCCTGGGGCAAGGTGGGCTTCGCGCAGGCGGAGTTCTACTACGACGCCGCCGGCGCGTGGGACGACATGAAGGAAGACGCGATGTGGAACATGCGGTGGCGAGCGCGGCTGCGTCGCGTGCACGTGCCCGAGAACAAGGTGACGAGCCTGCTGTCCGGGCTCGACGGCGTGCTCGGGGGCAAGCTGAGCTCGATGGTGACGGGTGTGTTTGGCGACCCGACGCTGTCGGCGTTCATCTTCGGCTCGGGATCGCAGAGCGACTATCTGAACGACATCAAGAACCTGACCTCGGGCGGCTCGGCGTGGGATGGCAGCCTGATCCAGGACCCGATGCTCAAGGACACGGGTGGCGCCGACATCATCCACTGAGGGCTATGGCCATGACCCGCGGGGAAGAACTAGCAACTAGGAACAGGAACACGGAACCAGGAATGGGACCTGCCCGGGCGCGGAAGGCGATACGCCATTCCGTGTTGCCCTTCGCGTTCCTGTTCCTAGCTCCTAGTTCTCTGCCTCCCAAGCGCAGATTTCGTCGGCGCGGCGCGGCCCTGGTCGAAGCCGTGGTCATCATCCCGTTCTTCGTCATCATCTTCGCCTCGATGATCTTCGTGGGCCAGCTGTACGGCGAAAAGCAGCGCACCCTGCGGGAGGCCAAGCAGAATGCGTGGGTCTACGCGATGGGCAACTGCGAGGGTTCGACCAGCGAGGTGTCGAGCGAGTCGGACGGCGACCCGATGAACCAGATGCAGTCCAACGATCCGAACGTGGATCCGGGCCAGACGCAGCAGTTCTCCGGATCGGATCCGGGAATGGCCAAGCTGCAGCAGGACATGGGCACCTCGGTGGCGACCTCGACGGGGACGGTGACGGCGAGCAAGGGAATCGGGGGATTCTCGAACAAGCTGTCGACCACGACACGGGTGCAGTGCAACGAGGCGCCCATCGACGGCAACCTGTTTGGCGTCTTCAAGTTCGGCTGGAACCTCTTCAAGAAGTGGTAGGGCCATGAGCACGAAGAACGCACTTGTTTCGATGACCGCGCCAGGCCCGGCCACGCCCGTACGACGAAAGCTGCACCTGCGTGGCGTGCTGCGGGTCATGGGCTATTCGATGTTCGTCAGCGCTCTCATCGGGACGGTCGCGCTGCATTCGGCCTATGGCGATCTGAAGGAATCGGCGCTGGTCATCGGCCGGCAGCTGGTGCAGTTCCAGGACCTGGTGGGCCAATCGCATCGCGTCCGGCTCAACGGCGAGCCGATCTACGTAGCCAGCGCGGTCACCGACCAGTCCGTGGCCACCGTGCTCGACCGCTTCCAGAAGTCCTGTGAAGAGAACGCCGGCGCGATGAAGCAGATGTTCGAGCAGTTGCCCGAGGCGATGCAGCGCGACGTCGCCCAGAAGGTGCCCGGCAAGGAGGGTCTGGGCATCATCCGGCAGGACGCCGACAGCGAGGGATATGTCGCTTGCCTGGCGCAGAAGCCCGGCGACGACATGACGACGCTGAGCAATCGTCTGAAGGAGTTCGTGCAGACGGGCGATCTGTCGAAGGTGGGCGACCTGCGCTACGCGTATGCCAAGCGTCGCGACGGCGCCAAGAAGACGCACGTGGTGACGGTATGGAGCGAGGGGCCGCTGAAGATCGGCAGAATCATTCCGGCCGACGGTTCGGAGCCGCCCGGCGACGATCCGGCCAACGCCCCGCGTCCGCTGGACTCGGTGCGGATGCTCAGCGCGTCGGTCGAGGGGGCGCCCTACGCGGTAAGGCTGTACGACTCGCGCAGGTCCGACCAGCAAGTGCTGAGCGCCTATGACGAGCAGATGCCGAAGCTGGGCTGGCAGCCGATTCCCAACGTAGCAGACCAGGTCAAGTACGGCCGGGCCTACTCGCGAGAGGGCGTGGACATGCTGGTGTTCGCCTTTGCGCAGGGCGGCAAGTCCTACGTGTCGATCGTGGAGTCGAGCCCCAAGGCGCCCGAGCCGCTGAAGTAGGAGCCGCACGGCGCGCGCATGCGGCGTCGGGGACAAGGGAGCGACTCTGGCTTGTCCCTGGCACGGCGTCGGTTCCTGCCGTATTCTTGCTCCTGCACTTTGGAGGCTTCCCATGAGACGAGGCTGGATGACGCTAGGGTGGGCGGGCTTGGTGCTGGGGGCTTGTTCGGTGGTTTCGTGCAGCGGCAGTGGCCAGGCGGACCTGAGCGGGCCGACTCCGTGGCAGGGTGTCGATTCCGGAATCGGGGGACAGGACGCATCGGCAGGATCGGGCGGCGCGGTGGACGGCGGCACGGGCGGCCAAGGGGGCACTGCGGGCAGCACGAGCACGGGCGGAGTTGGCGGGAGCAGTGATGGTGGCGCGAGCGGCGCTGCGGGAACGGGCGGCGCTGCGGGAACGGGCGGCGCTGCGGGAACGGGCGGCGCTCCGGGAACCGGCGGCGCTGCGGGAACGGGCGGCGCTGCGGGAACGGGCGGCGCTGCGGGAACGGGCGGCGCTGCGGGAACGGGCGGCGCTGCGGGAACGGGCGGCGCTGCGGGAACCGGCGGCGCTGCGGGAACGGGCGGCGCTGCGGGAACGGGCGGCGCTGCGGGAACCGGCGGCGCTGCGGGAACGGGCGGCGCTGCGGGAACGGGCGGCGCTGCGGGAACGGGCGGCGCTGCGGGAACGGGCGGCGCCGGAGGGGCCCCGGATGCCGGGCCGACGGGGTGCCAGGCCACGGCGGATTGCCCTGACAACCAGTATTGCTCCAAGCAATCCTGCACCGCGTCGACGGGAACGTGCGTGGATCGGCCAACGGCGTGCAACAACAACGAAGCGCCGGTGTGCGGCTGCGACGGTATCAACTATTGGAACGACTGCCTTCGGCAGCTCAACGGCGTGGTGGCGTCGACGCCCGGTGCGTGCAGCTTCACGACGGCGAAGCACTGCGGTGGTATCGCCAGCATCGAGTGCGGGGCGGCGTGGGCAAGCTGCGCCTACCTGTTCAACAACAAGTCGACCTGCAACAACAGCGATCCGATGGGTGTCTGTTGGGCGATGCCGGACAGCTGTCCGGCGGTCGTCATTGGCGGCAACCAGCGCGCGTGCAATGCCCCGAACAGCGCGTGCCTCGACCGCTGCGCGGCCATCAAGTCGGGAGGCCACTACTACTCGGACAACACCTGTCCGCAGTAAGGCGCTCGTCCTGCGGCTCGACCTTGCCGCATCACGAACGGCCGGTCCGGCCGCACGCACGTGCAGGCACGACACGGGAGAGCAGCCGGCGCGATGTGCGGCGGGCCCGCGTGAACCCCTGGGTCGGGTCGGCGTGGCGTGCTAGGTTCTGCAGGTTGCGTTTCCCGGCGCCATGCGAGTGTGGCGCTCCTCACCTATGTGGAGAATGACGTTGCGGACTCCAGCCTGTGGACACCGAGTTTGGCTTCCCTTCTTCCTGGCGGCTGCGCTGCTCGTCGGCTGCGGCAGCTCGAGCAGCGCGGAGTCGGGCGGGGACGATGCGGGGCTCGATGTTGCGCAGAGCGACGACGCGGCCGAGGCGCAGCAGGACGCGGCCCAGGATCCGGTGGCCGAGCCGGTCGATCTGCCCGACGGAACGCCGACGCGGCAAGCGTGCACGGACTCGTTCGGGCACGGGCTGACGGAGACGTTCGGCCGGTTGGATGGCTATCTGGTATCCATCGTAGCGCCCGGCTCGCAGCACTCGTGCAACGCCGATTCGGATCACGTGCACCTGCAGATCCTGATGAAAGGTGCAGTCTACGACGTTGCGGTCAACGTGGCAGACTCGACGTCGTCGAGCACGCCGGTGAAGTTCACCGAGGCGGACGCACCCGGGCTCAACGGGCAATGGGAGGAGGGATGGCACGGCACGAACGTGACGTTCGACTACGTGTCGGACCTGCACGTGCACTCGCCGAGCTTCGGTCCCGTGCCGTTGACGGAGCTTGCGCAGAAGATCGAGACGGCGCTGGCGGAGGCGAACCACATTTCGGTGTACGCGACGGCGTACGGGTCGGACGGCGTGCACTTGGTTCACAGGAATCGCACGAACGAGGACGGCGCGGTGGTGGTGCGTCCGCTGTCGGCCGCGCCGCACGTTCTCGCGTTCTGCTTTGCGGACCAAGGATTCTGACGCGGTCGCGGATCGTCGGCGGTCCTTGTCCGCCTGTCGAGTCCGATCTGCGGAACCGGTCGTGGCTGCGACGATGGCGCCTTTGTTCCGGCCGTGTCTCTGACAGGCCGCCGCCGTCTGCCCTTTGCCTTTTGCTCCCCGCCGTTTGCTCCTATACTGCCAACCTCCGATGAACAAACGCGCGATTCTCATCGCCCTCGTCGTCGCCGCGCTGGGCGTAGTCCTCATGCTCTTGTACGTCCGTCGCTTCGAGCAGGAGGCTTCCGGCGGCGAGCGGGTGCAGCTGCTCATGGCCATCAAGCCCATCGAGCAGGGCACGGCCATCACCGACGAGATGCTGGCGGTGCGCGACGTTCCCCTGGCCTACGTGGAGGATCGCGCGATCAAGGCGGCCGAGCGTCAGAAGATCATCGGCTTGCGGGTGGGCCACCTGGTCCAGCCCCAGCAGACGCTGATGTGGACCGACCTGGCGATCGCCACGGACGAGCGACGCGACTTGAGCTCGCTGGTGCAACCCGGCAGCCGCGCGGTGTCGATCCGCGCCTCGGGCGACGACAAGAGCTATTCGCTGATCCGGCCGGGCGACTACGTCGATGTCATCGCCACGATGCCCGCGCCGGGCAACAGCGAAGCCCGTTCGTCGGTGGTGCTGCTGCAGAAGGTGCTCGTGCTGGCCGTGGGGCTGGATACGGCGCCCGAGCAGTACACGGACAAGCAACGTCCGGGCTTCCAGAACCGGGACATGATCCTGACGCTGAGCCTGCACCTGCAGGAAGCCCAGCTTCTGTCGCTGGCCGTGGAGAAGGGCAAGCTGTCCGTGGCCCTTCGCAACCCGGACGACCAGCGCGTGGTCGAAGGCATCCCCGACATGAGCTCCACCGCGCTGACCGACGTCAAGGCGCGCGAAGAAGTGCAGAAGATCCGCACCGGCCCCGTCCGGCTCAAGGCAGGAGGTACGCAGTGAAACGCCTGTTGGCGATCGTTCCCGCGTTCGTGCTCGCGCTGTCGTCTTCCCCCGTCCTTGCCCAGCGAGCGCCCGGCGGCGGCACCAGCGCGTCCGAGGACTCCGAGGAGCTGAACCTCGCGGTGGGCGAGAACAAGACGATCTCGGCCGCGAACGTCAAGAACTACTCCGAGGGCGCGGGGGGCGTGGCGGATGTGAAGCTCACGACCGACGGCTCGCGGTTCGTGATCGTGGGGCAGGCGCCGGGGTCGACGACCTTGCTGCTCATCAACAAGGACGGCACGCAGACCAAGTGGGTGATCAACGTGTTTTCGCGGTCGCCCGAGGCGGTGCAGCACGAGGTGCAGCAGCTGCTCGAGGGCACCTCGGGCGTGCGCATCCGCAGGGTGGGTGCCCGCTTCTTCATCGAGGGCGGTGTGACCAGCGAGTCCGAGGTCAAGCGCATGGAGCGCATTGCCCAGATGTACCCCGGCCAGGTGGAGTCGCTGGTGGTGGTGGGCGCAGCCCCGGTCGAGCGCAAGCTCAACATCCGGGTGGACTTCTTCTTCGTGCAGTACGACCGGTCTTCGAGCTACGCGTTCGGCGTCAGCTGGCCGGCGAAGATCGGCGGGTCGGTCATCACCAACCAAGTGACGTACGACTTTCTGGCGGGCGCGATGACCACGGCGCAGGCCTCGGTGGTCAACCAGCCGCTGCCCGGGCTGGACATTGCAGCTCACAACGGCTGGGCCAAGGTGCTCAAGCAGTCGACGGTGATCACGACCAACGGCTCGGAGGCGACCTTCGAGAGCGGCGGCGAGCAGAACTTCGCGGTGCAATCGGGTCTGTCCGCGGGCATCAAGGCGATCACCTTCGGCACCAACGTCACGGTGCTGCCCAGGTTCGATCCGGACACGGGCGACCTGGATGTGAAGCTATCGGCGGACGTGTCGGACCTGACGCCGGCAGGGTCGGGAACCAGTCTGCCCGGGCGCAACACTTCCAAGCTCGAGACGCTGGTACACATGAAGCTGGGCGAGTCGCTGGTGCTCTCGGGCATTCGCACCCAATCGCAGCGCAAGGCCTCGGACGGCTTGCCGCTGTTGAGCGACATACCGCTGCTGGGCGTGCTGTTCGGCAGCAAGTCCTCGCAGCGCGACGACGTGGAGGGAGCGGTTTTCATCATTCCGAGCGTGGTGGAGAACGTCCCCCGCGGCACGCTGGATCTGGTCAACGGTGCGATTGCGCAGTTCGAGGAGTACAGCGGCGATATCGAGGCGATCAACGCGTACAACAAGCGCCCCAACCTCAACGCACCGCAACCGGACGTCTCCAAGGTTACGCCGCACAAGAAGTAGACGGGCTGTCGTTTCGCATGGAAGTCGAGATCGTCATCGAATCGAGTGACGGCAGCCGGTGGACGGAGTTGTTCCCGGCCGAGGGGCCGATCTCGGTGGGGCGAAGCGAACAATGCACGCTGTGCCTGGAGAGCGACCTGGTGTCGCGCCGCCACGCGGTCATCACGGTCATGCCGTCGAACCTTCGCGTGGAGGACGTGTCCACCAACGGCACGCTGGCGGGCGGCACGCTGCTGCGGCGCAAGGTGCTCGACGTGCCGTTCGGGACGCCGGTGGTGGTGGGCGACTTCACGCTGCAGATCCAGCCGCCGGGCTACTCTCCGCCCGCGGCGCCGTCGCCCGCGCCTCGTGCGCCCGTGGTGCCGGCCGCGCACCAGGACCTCGCGCACCGGGCGCCGCCGCGCGAGCCGCCCGTCCCGGTTCCCGCGCCGGCCGCGCCTTCCCCCACCGGCTTCACGCCGCCCGGGGTGGGCACTGCCGCGCAGTCGTTCCGGCCGCCCTCGCGTGTGCCTCCGCCCAATGTTCAGCTGCCCAGCGTCGTCATCGATTCGCAGCCGGCGGCCCGTCCGCCGGCACCGCCGCTCAACCGTCCAGCCGCGCCGCTGACCGCACAGACTGCTCCGGTCAATCCCTTCCGCACCCCCGCAGACTTGCGCGCTGCCGAGATCGCCGCCGCCGACGACGTCGCCCTGCGCCGCGAGATTCACAAGCAGCTTCTCGAGCACCTGGATCTGGCGGCCATGGACCCGTCCAAGTTCGACGATCCGTCGCTGCGTCCCAAGGTCCTGGCGGCCTTGCGCCGCATCGTGCAGCTGCTCGATCACAAGATCCCCAAGACCACGAACAAGGATCGGCTGGTCGGCGAGCTGGCGGACGAGGCCCTGGGGCTGGGTCCGCTCGAGCGTTTCATCGCGGACCCGACCATCTCCGAGGTGATGGTCGTGGGTCCCGAGGCCATCTATGTCGAGCGCGACGGCAAGCTCGAGCGCACCGACGCGCGCTTCACCGACGACGAGCGCGTGCGCGCGGTCATCGAGCGGATCGTCACGCCTCTGGGCCGTCGCATCGACGAGTCCTCGCCGCTGGTGGACGCGCGGCTCAAGGACGGCTCCCGCGTGAACGCGGTGATTCGACCGCTGGCGATCCGCGGGTCGTGCATCACGATCCGCAAGTTCTCCCGCACGCCGCTGACGCTCGAGCGCTTGATTCAGCTCAACGCCATCTCGGAGGACATGGGCCGGTTCCTGACCCGTTGTGTTGTCGCCAAGAAGAACGTGGTGATCTCGGGCGGAACGGGCAGCGGCAAGACGACGCTGCTCAACGTGTTGTCGGCGGCGATCCCGGCGGACGAGCGCATCATCACGATCGAGGACGCGGCCGAGCTGCAGCTCAAGCAGCCGCACGTGGTTTCGCTCGAGACGCGCCCGGCCAACATGGAGGGCAAGGGCGAGTACACGATCCGGGATCTGGTGCGCAACGCGCTGCGCATGCGCCCGGACCGCATCGTGGTCGGCGAGTGCCGCGGCGGCGAGGCGCTGGACATGCTCCAGGCGATGAATACCGGCCACGACGGCTCGCTGACGACCACGCACGCCAACTCTCCGGCCGAAGCCGCGGCGAGGCTCGAGACCCTGGCGCTGATGGCAGGCGTGGACCTGCCGTCGCGGGCGATTCGCGAGCAGATCGCCACCAGCGTGCATGTCATCGTGCAGCAATCCCGCTTCTCCGACGGAACCCGCAAGGTCACGGCGGTCTCCGAGGTCGCGGGGATTGACGACGAGGGAGCGATCGAGCTGCTGCCGATCTTCGAGTTCGTCCGCACGGGGATGGGGGAAGGCGGCAAGGTGCTGGGCGACTTCCGGCCGACGGGGTATTTGCCGTCGTTCCTTGACCAGTTCATCGTGATGGGGCTGGTCAAGAAAGGGGAGCGGTTCCTGTGAAGTACCTGATGCGGCTGCCGCCGGGGCTGATGCTGTGGGGTGGAATCGCCCTGTTGGTGGTGGCGCTGTTCGTGACCGCCTGGGCGCTGCTGGCCGACCCGCAGAGCATCCTGCTGCGGTATTGGGGACGATACCTGGCGCTGCTCGATCGGAAGCTGCGCATGATGTTCATTTGGACGCCGGCCAAGTACATCGCGTACGCGCAGCTGGCGGCCGCGTTCCTGCTGCTGGCCCTGCACCTGCTGGTGGACCTGCCCCTGTGGTACGTCTTCGTCGCGCTGGTGGGCGTGGGGCCTGCCTGGTACATCGAGCGCATGCGCCAGAAGCGCCTGCTGGCCATCGAAGAGCAGCTCGACGGGTTCCTGACGGCCCTGGCCAATGCGTTGAAGTCGATACCGAGCATCGCCTCCGCGTTCCAGTCCGTGGCGCCGATCCTCCGGCCGCCGTTCAAGGACGAGGTGGAGCTTGCGA
Source organism: Myxococcales bacterium (assembly GCA_021847645.1). Lineage (GTDB taxonomy): Bacteria > Myxococcota_A > Polyangia > Polyangiales > Polyangiaceae > JAJZQG01. The sequence goes on along the minus strand of JAJZQG010000214.1, from coordinate 3,057 downwards.
TCAAGGAGATGCGGGTGGGCAGCACGCTCGAGCAGGCCCTGCTGAACATGGCCGGGCGCGTGGGGAGCCGTCCGCTGGACTCGGCGCTGTCGGCGATCGTGATCGGCCGTCAGATCGGCGGCGATCTGCCGCAGATTCTGGAGACCACGGCCGAGACGCTGCGGGAGATGGCGCGGCTGGAAGGCGTGGTGAAGACCAAAACCGCAGAGGGCAAGGCCCAGCTCTGGGTGCTGGCCGTCTTCCCGTTCCTGATGATCGTGGCGCTCAACGCCATCAAGGAGGGCTACTTCGCCCCGCTGAGCGAGAGCATTGCCGGCTATGTCATCGCCTTCCTGGCCGGCTCCTTCTGGCTGGCTTCCCTCGTGGTGGCCCGCAAGGTCCTGAGTGTGGACGTATGAGAATCAACTACACCGTGCTGCGCTACGCGTTCATCGCCGTCGTGACGGTGGCGGTGTTCATGGCGGTGTACGCGGTGGCGAGCACGCCGTCGCGGGTGGCCAGCCGTCTGGGCATGCGTGGCCTCAAGCGCCAGCGGGCGATTGCGGACAACCCCGCATGGGCGCAGGTCGAGCCCCTGGTCCGGTGGCTTGGCGTTCGGGTGAGCGGGATCATCGGCGACGGTCTGCGCAACAAGATGGATCGCCAACTGATGCTGGCGGGCGACTACCTGGGTCTGACACCCGAGGAGTACGTGGCGCTGTCGATCTTGTCGGGCATCGCCGGCGTGGCATTTGGCGCCCTGGCGGGCGTGATGACCGGCATGGGGGCGTCGCTGATGCTCGCCACCGGACCGGTGGGCGCGGCCCTGCCCTACCTGGCAGTCAGCGGCGAGGCATCCCGCCGCCTCAAGGACATCAACCGCGGCCTGCCCTACGCCGCGGACCTGCTCGCCCTGGCCATGAGCGCCGGACAGGACTTCCCCGGCGCCGTGCGCCAGGTCGTCGAGAAGACCAGCGACCCGGACGATGCCCTGGTCGAGGAGTTCACCCGTCTGCTGCAGGAGCTGCAGGTCGGCCAGACACGCCGCCAGGCCCTGCTGGGCTTCGCGTCGCGGGCTCCTATCGACTCGGTCAGCGAGTTCGTCAGCGCGATCGTGCAGGCCGAGGAGCGGGGCAATCCCGTGGCCGACGTGCTGCAGATCCAGGCCAACGTCTCGCGCATGCGCCGCAGCGTGCGAGCCGAGGAGCTCGCGGCCAAGGCCGGCGTACAGATGGTCGGCCCCCTGTTTCTGCTATTCTTCTGCATCATGCTGCTGGTGATGGGGCCCATGGTCCTGGCGCTCGCAGCCAAGGCCGATTGACGATGAGGAGATCGTGAGAGCGCTCAAGTTCCAGGTTCGATACCCCGATGGACGAGGCGAGGAGTTCGTCGTGGATGCCGAGCGCGTGCTCATCGGAAGCGGTGCGCACTGCGAAATCCGGCTGCCCGTAGACCAGGCCGCGATCGAGCACGTGCTGGTGCAGCTCGGTCCGGCGGGGGCGACCGCCGAGGCCCGCTCGTTCAATCCGCCCCCTACCCTCAACGGCTCGCCCTTCTCCAAGGTCCAGCTGATGCCCGACGCCGTGCTCGGCGTGGGCCATGTGCAGATCGCCATCGGCGTGACCGAAGTCGCCGGCGACGCCGGGCTCGTGGTCAAGAAGCAGGAGAAGACCAGCCCGTTGACGTACATCCTGGCGGCCATTGCGATCCCGATATCGCTATACGTCATCCTGTCCGACAATGGAGACGCGGGCAGCGGTGCGCCGCCCAAGGAGTTCCCCAAGCTGTTCGACGCGCCGATGACCACCTGCCCCCAGCAGAACCCGGAGCAGGCGGCGGCTTTCGCGGCCGACAAGCTGGAGCTGGCCGACGCTCGGCGCGAGCGTCGCGCCTTTCACGTGCAGGACGGCGTCGCCGCTGTACCGCTGTTCGAGGAAGCCGCGGCGTGCTTCAAGGCCGGCGGCGATCCCCAATCCGCCAAGGACGCCGAGCAGGCGGCCGTCGACCTGCGCGCCAAGGTCGAGGAAGACTACCGCACCCACCGCGTGCGGCTCGAGCACGCCATGGCGGTCAAGGACTGGCCAACGGCGCAGAAGGAAGTCCGGGTGCTGCTCGACTTCACCGAGGGCAAGCAGGGCGACTATGTTTCGTGGTTGTCCACCGTCGACCGACGCCTGCAGCTCAAGTACGGGAAGAAAGGCCCCTAGGGATGGCCGCCCGGCTCCGTCCTTCGCATCTCTCGTTGCATGTTTTGCATTGCATGTTCCCCCGCACCCAGGCGCAAGGACCCATGAGCAACACGCAATGGCCCCTTCGCCCCCTGCCCTGCCTCGCCGCACTCGCCGTCGCGCTCCCGCTGCTGTTCTCTGCCTGCGCCCGGCCGGCGGCCAGCAAGGTCGAAACGGACGTCAAGAAGGTCGAGAGCGAGCGAACGCCCGACAAGCTGCTCGATCGGGGTCGGGCGTTCGCCCAGGTGGGTGACCTGACGCGCGCCGAGCAATACCTGTCCGCCGCGCTCGACGAGGGCGCCGACCCCCACATCGTTCTGCCGCTCCTGCTGCGGGTATGCATCGACAGCGGCCGTCTGCGGGTCGCCATCGGGCACGCGGACGACTACTTGAAGACCCACCCGGACGACAACCACCTTCGCTACCTGTTGGGCACGCTGTACGCCGCGGTCGGCGAGCCGTCACAAGCACGCAAGGAGCTCCAGATCCTCATCGCACGCGACCCGTCGAACGCCGACGCCCACTATGCGCTCGCGGTGCTGGCTCGCGACGCCGAGGGCGACTATGTGGACGCGGACCGCCACTTCCGCGAATACCTGCGTCTGAATCCCGACGGTCCTCACGCCCAGGAGGCGCGAGGCTCGCTACTCAAGAGTGTGCCGTGATACCCCGAGAAGTCTACGAGGAGACCCTCCTCCAGCTGTTCGCGCCGATTCGCCCCTTCCTCGAGGATCAATCCGTCAGCGAGGTCATGATCAACGGGCCCTCCCAGGTCTTCATCGAGCGCAAAGGCAAGCTCGAGCTGACCTCCGCCCGGTTCGAGAACCGCGAGGCCATGGTGGCCGTAATG
>JAJZQG010000213.1 GCA_021847645.1 Myxococcales bacterium | reverse complement strand
TGACCGTGCCCGTGACCGTGACCGTGACCGTGACCGTGACCGTGACCGTGACCGTGACCGTGACCGTGACCGTCGCCAGAACTGCTAACAGCTATGGGGCGAGCGGCTGGGTCACGGGTACAGCGAGCGGCAGGCGGCCCCGTTCGGCCCGCAGTACGGGTCGCTCGTGTTCGGGATTCCCCCGCACAGACACGTGGGCTCCGTCGTGCCGTCGCAGCCGGTCACGACCTGCAACGGATCGCTCGACGGCTGCACCCGCCAGATGCCCCCCGCGTCATACACCAGATTCACCGGCTTCCAGGCGTCCCAGTACTCCAGCGACTGTGTGAAGACCGCATCCTGGTTGGTGCCGTCGACCTTCGCCAGCTGGCCGTCGATGTAGATCCGGACCGTCGCCGTGACCGGCGTCAGGACCTGCGCGTCCTCGTAGCATACCGCCGTGGGGTCGCCCGAGGACGTGAAGCGGTGGCCGCGGAAATCGCAATAGTAGTGGACGAATACGCCGTACGACGTACCGAGCTGGGGCTGCGCTCCCCCTGCCTCGCCAAAGTGGATGTTCTCGGGGTTGCACCCCGCCAGATCGTCGATATCCAGCGAGGGATCGACCGTGCCCCAATCGGGGTTCGTGTATCCCCAATAGCACGCGCTCGGATCGTCGAAGGACGACGTCGCCCCTTGCACCATGCGCAGGTCCATGTCCACCGAGTTGTCCCAAGTGAGCTGGACGTGAACAGCGGTGTTGGGCTTGACGCGGAGGAGCACCTGGGCCTCTTCGCTCTCGCAGCCGGTCGCGTCGGTCGCCCGGACTCCAATGATGTAGTCGCCGACGAGCTGCGCGAACAACGTGGGATTGGTCTGGGAGGAGATGTCCGCCGGCGTCGAGCCGGGCGCACCGGACAACCCGGCGGTATTGCCCGCCGGCGCCGAGATGAGCCGCCAACGGTAGTTGTAGCCGCCCGCGCCATCCTGGTCCGTCGCTGCTCCGTGCAGCACCGCGGTGTCCAGCGGCAGCACTTGAATCCCCGCCGCCACGCCGGCGGGCAGCGGCGTGACCGGCGCGCCGGTCGGCGCCGTGATGGTCGGTACGGCCTGCGGGTCGTGGCGATCGAGCACCTGGTTGCAGTTCAAGTCAGCGGCGCCGTTCGAGGTGTAGGTCGCTCCGGGCGGCACGCACGCATCGAGCGTCGTGGGGACCACCTGACCCGTGCAGGCGCCCCAGGCGCCGTTGACGCAGGTCGCGGTTCCCGCCGTGCACGCGCCGACATCCAGCGTGCCCGACGGGCCGGTGTAGCAGGACTGCGTCGCGCCATTGAGACACGCGCATCCGGCGTTCAAGTCCGATGGGCCCGTGCAGCTGGCGTGGTCGCAATCCCCGGGCACCGGGGCGACATCCCCCGTGCACGGCCCCCACGTGTACAGTCCCCCGTTCAGAGCGCACGTCTGCGTTCCCGCCTTGCATGTGCCCACGTTCTCCGTGGACGCCGGCCCGGTATAGCAGGACTGCGTCGCACCCGGCGCGCACGCGCAGCCGCCCACGACGTCATTGGGCGTGCCGTTGCAGTTGTGGTCCTTTCCGTCGCACCCCTCCGCCTCGGGAATCACTTCTCCCTCGCACGCGCCCCACGTCGAGCCGGACGAGGTGCTCTCGCACGTTCGCGTTCCCGCGACGCAACTCCCCACGCCCGCGGTGCCGGCCGAACCGTCGTAGCAATCCTCGGTAGCGCCCACGACACAGGTGCAGCCCGGATTCGGCTCTCCCGTGCAAGACGCTTCGTTGCAGGCTCCGGGCTTGGGCATGACCTGGCCCACGCACTCGCCCCACTGCCCATCGACGCAGGTCTGCGTCCCGGCGGCGCACGTTCCCACGCCCTCGGTCCCGGCCGGGCCGTCGTAACAACTCTGCGTATCGCCGTCCTGGCAGGCACATCCACCGGCCGGATTGTTCGGCACGCCATCGCAGTCGTGATCCAGACCGTCGCAGGTCTCTTGCGCCGGGGCCGTGCCGCCGAGACAATTGCCCCATACGCCGTTCGCGCACGTCCTGTACCCGGCGACGCAAGCGCCGACGTCCGTGCCACAGGACTGCTGATCGCCGTTCGTGCACGGCGCCTCTCCCCCTGTGCCTCCCGTCGCCGTTCCCCCCGAGCCCCCCGTCGCGGCGGTCCCGCCGCTGCCGCCCGTGCCGCCCGTCGCTCCCGTGCCGCCCGTGTCCCCGGCATCCACGCCGCTTCCGCCGTTTCCGCCAACCGTCGGCTGCGACAGGTCTCCCGCCGAGTTGCCGGACGATCCACAGGCAGGCAGAAGCGCGGTGGCGAGCACCAAAGGCAACAGACACGTTCGCAACGTCTTCATCGAATCATCCTCCCGTCGGGACAAGGCGCCGGGCGAAGGCCCGCCAAGCAGCGCGCCGGGCCTTATGTGAACCAGCCCTCGCCGTCAACCTCAAATCCGCTCGGAGTCCACGGTTCCGCTCTGGCGGTACCGCGCACCGGGCCGGACGACGCGATCCGGCGCCCCCTGATCCATCCGCGCCGCTGCCTGCCGCATCACGGCCGCGAGGCGCGAACGCGCGACAGCGCACTGCGCCGCGGATAGGTCAGATACTGGATGATCGCCTCGTTCTTGGGCGCGCCGGTGCCGTCGTAGGTGACGGTCACCACCGGAACGCCCGTGGCCTCGCCGATCTTGCCGGCCATCGCCTCGGTCACCAGCGACGGGCAGCAGAATGCCGGATTGGCCTGCACGAACAGGCTGACATCCGGGGTGGTTTCCAGCACGTGGTAGATCTCGAGCAGGTTGTCCATGCTCTCGCCGGCGTGCCGTTCGGTCATCCAGAAGCGCTTGAGGATCTCGGCCGGCTTGCTTGTCGGCGAGGCGAGCGACGAGGGCCCCAGGATGCGACAGAATTGGTCGTCATACTTCTTCTCGAGCCGTCGCAGCGCGGCCATGATCGCGCCCGCCAGAAGCGCCTCCTTGACCTGCCCCTCGCGCAACCAGCGCGACACATACAAGTCGGCCACGAGACTGGCATATACGCTGTAAGGCGTGGTGACGACCTCGCCGCCGTGCTTCTCGATGAACCGCACCAGGTCCTGGTTCATCACGTCGTTGTCGCGGGTATACAGGTCTCCGAAGATGGCGACCTTGGGCCTGTTGCGCGCGTAGCGCGGAATGGCCTCGAACCGGTCGACGACCTGCTCGACGGCTTGCAGCTTGTCACCACCGGACAGGAAGGTCTGGCGCAGCAGCTCGAGCGACTCCTCGAGCACGTGGTCCGCCTCACCCGCGTTTCGCTCATAGGGCCGGATCGAGCACACCAGGCGGCGCAGGAGGCCGCCGAACATGTAGGCGAAGTAGGCATTGATGCCGGCGCGGATCGAGATGTCCGTGAAGGTGATCTCGCCCTGGTACATCGACACGTGCTCGAATCCCCTGCCCTGCTGCTCGAGCAGGTTCTGGATCACGCCCGCGAAGCCGCCGATGTTGCAGGAGAGCCGCGAGCGGACGTTCCACAGCACCGTGCTCGCCGGCTCCAGGCCGCGGTCGTCGACCGTGTCGATCGTGCCTTGCACGATGGCCGTCAAGGGAATGCACTGGCCAGTATTCATGCGCAGGCTCTTCTGGATCCCCAGGGCGTCCTGCTTCATCAGCACCGCATCGAGCCCTTCGTGCTGCAGGTTGGCCACCAGCAGCTCGCCGCTGAGCCGGTCCCAGCTCGGCAGCACCAGGGTCTTGCCCTCGAGCCGTTCCACGAGCGTCGGGTTGGTCCGCAGCGCACGGCCGCTCCGCGCGCGCCGGGCGGACGCGTGATGATTGCGGAAGGCGCCGACCGCGGCCTCGATGCGGGTCTCGTAGCCCACGGAAGACTCGTGCTCATCAAGCTCGAGGATCAGATAGGGCTTGCCGCGCGCGTCCAGGATCCGACGGAAGTACTCGATGGTGCAGCTGTCCGGCGCGCACTTGAACGACGTGACCAGGACCGGGTACAGACCTTCGCGCTGGGCGACCACTTCGGCGGATTCGAGGATCTTGGACGCATAATTCCAGTGCACCACACGCAGCAGGTCCCGAATGCCACGTACGTCGTCGGGGCCATAGGACAGCATGTCCTGGTAGAACGCCTTGACACCGAGCTTGGCGAAGACCTCCGGGATGCGCTTGTTCATCCGCGGCGGCAGGCAGGTATAGGGCCGGCCGACCAGAACGACAGACACGTCGCTTGCGGTGGCGAGCTCTTGCCTCATCACGGCGCGCAGCTGCTCCTTGCGTGCCCGGTGCTCCTGCACGGCCTCGCGATGCGCCGCCGCGAACTGGGCAAAGCCGAACGCTCCGGGCATGGCCTCTCTCATGCTCGCGAACAGGCGCGCCATGCTCTGGAACGACTCTGCGCCGTCGGTAAACATCGGCATCAGGCACTTGCCTTGCAAGGCGTCCTGGGGCAGCGTCTGCACCAGGCTGGGCGCGTATTGGCTGTAGTAGCAATACTGGCGGCGGGTCTCCCGGTCGTCGCGGCCGGCCTCGAGGTAGAAGGGAAGGAACAGGAAGTCGGCGCGACCGGCCAGGTAGGCGACGTGGCCGTGGAAGGCGGCCATGGGAGCGCAAAACTCGGCCTTGGCGAGGCGTTTTCCGACACCCACTGGGTCCGGGCACGGCTCGCTGGTCACCACGTTCAGGCCCAGCTTCTGGAAGAACGCTTTCCAGAGCTGCAGATCGTCAATCATGTACAGGGCGGCGGGCAGCCCGATGGTGGGCGCACCCGGCTGCTTGAGCGACGGCACCCGCGAGACGCGGCGGCGGGCCTTGTCCAGATCGAAGCCGGAACGGTTGTTGGACACGTGACGCTCGGTCTCGTAGTCCCGGCCACACAGATAGCCGTAGGCCGACACCTCGCCGCGCACGCGGGCCTTGACGATCTTGCAGTGGTTGCGGCAGAGGTCGCAGACGTCCTTCTCAAGGGGAATCTGCTCGCGGTACAGGTCGAGCCCGCGAAAGGTGCTCTGGCCGATGCCCTTGTCCGCGCAGATGTGCGCGGCCCCCAGGGCCCCGGTCAGGTGGCAGAAACGCGATACCGCGATAGGACGGCCGAGCTTCTGCTCGAACGCGGCGACCAGCGCCTTGTTCTTCGCGGTAGCGCCCTGGAAGCAGATGCGGCTGCCGATGGCGCCCTCGCGCGCGACCTTCTGCAGGTAGTTCTCGCGCACGGAATGAAGCACGGTGGCGAGGATCTCCCGCACCTCGTAGCCGCTCGCCAGCAGGTGATTGATGTCCCGCTGCATGAATACCGTGCAGCGATCGCTGGCCATGGGCGAGCGCGCGCCGTCCACCAGCTCGGCATACGACGATAGCGAGCAGCCTAGCCTGCGGGCCTGCTCCTCGATGAAGCTGCCCGTGCCGGCCGCGCACACCGTGTTCATCACCGCGCTGGTGACCATGCCGTTGCGCAGGGTCGTGAACTTGGCGTCCTGTCCGCCGATCTCGATGATGGTGTCGATGTCCGGGTCGAGCTCGAACGCCGCCCGGGCGTGCGCCGTAATCTCGTCGACCATCAGATCGGCGCCCAGGATGCTCCCGGCCAGCTTGCGCCCGGAGCCCGTCGTGCCCACCGAAAGCACGCGCAGCGTCACCCCGGCGCGTTCGGCCCAAGTGGACACCGCCTCCAACAGCGCCTGGACGGCCGACACCGGACGTCCTAACGTGCGAGTATAGACTCCCGCCACCACCTCGCCGCTCTCGCTCAACAGCACGGCCTTGGTGCTCGTCGAGCCGATATCGATGCCCAGCCGCACGCCCAGCTCGTCGCGCGGATGGATTGCCACGTAGATGTCGAACTCGACGGGGCCGGTGCCCGTGACTACCCGGGGGACGAAGTCCTCGTGGTGCTCGCTGCGAAAGTCCGGATAGGACGACAGGGTGAGGGCCAGGGGCTCATGGAAGTAGGGCCGGGTATCCCGGGGAGGCGCGAGCAGATCGGCTGCGCCACGAAACGCACCAGGCATCAGCACGCGCGAGCCGGGAACCTTGCCGCGCAGCTTCGCCTGGGCGTCGAGCTTGTCGCGGAGCAACAGCGCGGCGCCGAATGCGCCGTAGTACCGCGCGTACTCGTCGACGGTCAGCGCGCTCTCGACCCGCGTGCGAAGGTAGCCCACGACCGCTTCGTTCAACGCCAGGCCGCCCGCCAACACGACCGGCTCGAGGGGACGGCTGTCGTCGAACAACGTATCGGCGATGATGGTGGCCAGGCCGTTGCACAGACCGCGGCAGATGGCCTCGCGGGAATAGCCCTCTTGCTGCGCGTGAATGATGTCCGTCTTGGCGAATACCGCGCAGCGCGACGCCACCCGCGGTACCTCGCCCACCGCCGTGAGCGCCGTGGCGCTCAGCTCCGCCCCGCTCGCCAGACCCAGGTTCTTCGCCTGCTCGTCCAGAAAGGCGCCCGTGCCCGCGGCGCAGCCGCTGTTGGTGCGCGTGTCGAGATACTCGCCTTGCCCGTCGAACCTGATCAGGCTGAACTTCTCGCCGCCGAGAAGAAGAATCGTCCCGACCGTTCCGTACAGATGCCGGGCCGCCGTGATGTACGCTACGTGCGTGTCATACGTCTCTGTCGCGCGGATGCCGTCCTTCGTCGACGAGGTCGTCGCGACCCAGCCCACGCGATCCAACGGAACGCCGCCCAACAGCTCTGCAAGCGTGGCTTCGATTTGCCCGTGGTGGAAGGCATACGCTTTGGCCACCACCCGGCGATCGGCGTCGAGCTCGACCAACGATACACTCACGGATCCGACGTCCAGACCGAGCACGGTCCTGCTGCTGGCCGAGCCTTCTGCGCACATGAGAACTCCTTCGGCCGGACAGGATACGAAGATTCGAAGCGACCACAAGCCACTTCGTGTCGGATTGCCCATTCGTCCGGCGGCGACTCTGGGCGACGCGCCTGCCGCGAAATCGAGTTCGCACGGAGGTATGCGTGAGTATCAAGGCAACGAGCGATACCGTCGCGGGGTCCTGCACGCCGGTGGTGCAAAGACTCTTACGCAACAGGGCAGTCGTCGCGGCGAGCGGAGAGGGCAGCCGAGATCACAGCGTCGGGCGGAGCGAACTACCAGCCTTGGCTCCGGCCGGTCCACGACGCCCTACTGCGCCGCCGTGCCCACGACCTCGAACGTCCTGTCCCCGTCACCCTCCGGGCACGTGAACGTCGCGCGCCCGGGAAATGCCTCGAACGAAACCTCGGCGCCATCACACCGTACGTGATAGTTCGTCGCGTAGACCTCCGACAGCGAGACCTCGTGCTGCAAACCGCGCGTGGCGGCGGTCGCGCGCCAGCGCACGAGCAGGTGCCCGGGCTCGGGATGCTCGATGCCGAGCAGATCGCCCGCGACCGCGCGCGGATAGGTGCGGGCCAGGACGCGCGCCGTGGCGGGGCGCTCCACGCGGTTGTTGTCGGAAAGCCCCCACGTGCCCGCCTCCCGCCAAACCCATTGGGTGCTCGAGGCCAGGAAGCGGTCTTGCAGATCCAACTCGGCCTGGAGCCATCGCGGACCGCGATCCACCGACTGGTCGCAGCCGAACTCCGTGACGAACAGCGGCGTGCCCCAGCCCTGGGCTTCCTGGTCCGCGTGCGCCATGCTCGACGCGAGCACGGACGGGTCCTCGGACGCCCACCCGCCCTGATCCGGAATGGAGAACCAGCCGGTGTAGATGTGAGGCGCGTAGGCGCCCGGCCCGTGGCTCCAGGGCTCGGTGGGAATCCTGGCGCTGTCGGTCTGGTTGCGCGTGGCCTGGGGCTCGAAGAGCACGGGGGCGTCCTGGTCCACGGCGTGAACGCCGTCCGCAAAGCGCGCGTGGAAGTCATCGAGCTGGCGGTAGTCGAGCACGACAGGCTCGTTGTATGCCTCGTAGCCGAGCACCGCCGGCTCCTGCGCATAGCGCTGCACGATGACCCGCACGGCCTGAACGAACGCATCTTGCAGGGGGCGGCCGTCGGTGGCCGGCTTATTGGAGAAGAAGCTGAAGCCGGCGGCGAGCACCTGCGAGGACGTCCTGCGGTCGTCGGAGTAGGGACCTTGGAGCAGTTGCTCGGGCGGCGGGACGATCGCCCAGAGCGGTGCGCCATCCTCGCCGATCTCCTTGGAATAGGCGTCCTGGTGCATGTCGATCAAAACGTAGAAGTGGTGCTGGCGGGCCAACTCCACCACGCCGTCGATGCCGGCCAGGAACGCAGCACCGTATGCGCCCGGCTGAGGCTCGAGCCCGCTCCAGTTGACCGCTAGCCGAATCACGTTCAACCCCAGCTGCTCGATGCGGGCCGCGTCGTCGGCCGTGAACGGCACGATCTGCTCGTTGGCCGTGCGCCCGTCGTCGAAGGTCACGTCGAACAGGCCGGGCACCTTGACGTTGATGCCGCGAAACAGCAGCTGACGGCCGAGGCCGTCGCGGAAGGTGCGCCCCTGCACGTGAACGGCATCCGGGGCGGTGCGCGTGGAGGGGAGCGAATCGGGCTGCGCGTGGGAATCGCCCGAGGAGCAGCCCAGGGCGAGGCACGGCACGCACGCGATCGAAAGGCGGGCGACGAGCGCAGGGGAGCGGGAGCGGGACACGGTCGTCCGACTATACACGGAGTGCGACGAGCGTGAAGGCGCGGGTTGACGGCCGCGGATCCCGGGCTATACTGACCGGCCAGTCACTAACCAAACCGTCATGGCCCGCCCCGCCGATCCCCTCGCCAAGTCCAAGCTGCTGCGCGCGGCTCGGCAGGAGTTCGGCGCGGTGGGCCTGACCGACGCGCGGGTGGAGGACATCGCGAAGCGCGCCAAGCTCGCGAAGGGCTCGTTCTATCTGCATTTCAAGAGCAAGGACGAGGCGTTCCACGAGATCGTCGATCACTTCCTGGCCGACCTCCAGCGCGTGACCGACGACTACCACCCGGAGTGCATGGCCTCGTGCAACGCCGAGGAGGCGCTCGAGACCTTCCGCGTGCACGACGAGAAGATGCTGGAGTTCCTCTGGGCCAACCGCGACATCATGCGGATGATCCTGTACGGCGCCAAGGTGCGCCATCAATACGCGCACGCGCTCGATGCCTTCCTCGACGGCCAAGCGGCGCAGATCGCGGAGGGCGTGCGGGCGCTCCAATCCAACGGCGTATACGCCAACGACTTCGACGCCGATGCGTGCGCGTGGCTGCTCGCCGGCGCTTGGTTCAACCTGGCGCGTCGCATGTGCCAGATGAGCTCGCCGCCGGACTTCAAGCTTTGGGCCTGGACGCTGCGGCGTCTGTTCGGCCAGGGCGTGGTCGCGCGCTGACGGCGGCGCCTGCCGCGTTCGTCCTTTCGCTTGTGCCATTTATGACTCATCGGTCACTTACAAATTGGTTACCCAAGGAGCGGACATGACACGACTCTCCTTTCTCCTCCTGAGCCTGGCCGTTACCACCCTGCCCGTGGTCACCGGCGGTTGCGAGAAGCCCAGCCGGGCCGAGGAGCGCCAGCCCCCGGCGCCGGCTGTGTCCGCCGCGCCCGCTGCCGTGTCCTCCGAACCGCCCGCCGACCCGGCCCAGCCCGCGGAGATCGCCGGGGACCTGCACCCGGCGCAGGCGGCGAACCTGTCGTTCAAGACCGGCGGGCGCCTGGCAGCCGTTCGGGTGGAGCGCGGGGCTCGCGTCAAGAAGGGCCAAGTGCTCGCCACGCTGTCGGATGCGGAGGCCAGGGCCACCCTGGCTCAAGCCGAGGCTGCCGTGCAGGTCGCTCGCGCGCAAGCGGCTATCGCCGAGGACGCCGAGAAGCGCGCCGGCCAATTGGGCAATGCCGATGTCGTGCCGTCGAGCACGGTAGTGACGGCGAAGCTGTCGGCCGACGCGGCGCGTGCGGGCGTGCGCCAAGCCATGGCTGCGGCGAGCCTTGCGCGCGCGAACCTCGAGAACCACGTGCTGACCGCGCCCTTCGACGGCGTCATCGTGATGGTGCCCGACGGTACTGGCGAGACGGTCGGACCCGGCATTCCCATCCTGCGCATTGAGGACCTCGATATGCTGGTCCTGCGGGCGACCGCCTCGGAAACCGATCTGGCGAGCCTTCGCGTGGGCCAGGAGGTTCCGGTCGAAACGCCGGACGGCAAGCGTGCGACCGGCAAAGTTCGCACGATCGTGGCGTCGCTCGACCCGATCAGCCGCAGGGCGCCCGTCGAGATCGAGATTGCGAACGCGGACGGCGGCTTGGCGGCGGGGGCCTACGTGCGTGCCTATCTGCCGGCACCTGCCGCACAGAAGGAGGCCGCGCGATGACCCTGAGCGAGGTGGCGATTCGCCGTCCCGTGTTCATCACGATGATGGCGATAGGGCTGGCGGTGCTCGGAATCATCGCCTACCGGCGGCTGGGCACGGACCTGTATCCGGACGTGAAATTCCCGATCGTGACCGTGGTGGTCCCCTACCCCGGCGCCTCGCCCGAGGATGTCGAGCGGCAGATCGTCAAGCCCGTGGAAGACGCGATCGTGGGCGTGAACGGCCTGGACCGCATGAACGGGATCGCGCGCGACAACGTGGGAATCGTGGCGGTGATGTTCAAGCTGGACACCGACTTCGATTCCGCGAACAACGAGGTGCGCCAGAAGATCGACGCGATATCCGGCCAGCTCCCCGCCGGTGCGGAGAAGCCCGTCATCTCCAAGGCCGATATCGGTGCAGCGCCGATTCTGGTGTACGCGGCGTCGGGGCCGCAGAGCTCGGACCAGGTCCGCCGGATCACGGAGGATCAGATCAAGCCGGCGCTCGAGAAGCTCGAGGGCGTGGCGAAGGTCGAGGTGCTGGGCGGACGCGAGCGCGAGGTGCACGTGGACCTGGATCCTGCCCGGCTCGAGTCGTTTTCGCTCTCGCCGCTCGCGATCGTGCAGAAGCTCGAGGCGGAGAACGCCACCATTCCGGCCGGGCACTACGATGCAGGCCAAGGGGGCTCGAAGGAAGTGGGCGTGCGCACCGTGGGCGAGTTCGCCAACGCCGACGAGGTGCGCAACGCGGTACTGTTTGCCGGGCCCGACGGCAGAATCGTGCGCGTGGGCGACGTGGCGACGGTCAGCGACTCGTTCAAGGAGGAGCGCACACTCATCCGCAACAACGCCCAGGACGCGGTCACCTTCCAGATCGTCAAGACCTCCGACGCGAACACGGTGAAGGTGGCCGACGCGGTCAAGGCGGAGCTGGCGCGGATCGCTCCGACGATGCCCGCGGGCTACAAGACGGCCGAGCTCATCGATCAGTCGAGCTTCATCAAGGAGAACGCGCACGAGGTGGAGCTGGCGATCGTGTTCGGCGGCGCGATGGCGATCCTGGTGATTCTCGTCTTCATGATGGATCTGCGATCCACGTTCATCTCCGCGCTGGCGCTTCCGACCTCGGTGCTCGGCACGTTCCTGATGATGTACGCGCTGGGCTTCACGCTCAACATGCTCACGCTGCTGGGCCTTTCGCTGGCGATTGGCCTGCTCATCGACGACGCGGTGGTGGTGCGGGAGAACATCTTCCGGCACCTGGAGCAAGGGGAAGAGCCTGCCGAGGCGGCGGCCAAGGGCACGCGCGAGATCACGCTGGCGGTGATGGCGACCACGTTCACCATCGTGGCGGTGTTCGTGCCCGTGGCGTTCATGAAGGGCATCGTAGGGCAGTTCTTCCGTCAGTTCGGCCTGACGGTGACGGCGGCGGTGATGCTGTCGATGCTGGTGGCGTTCACGCTCGACCCGATGCTGTCGGCACGGTTGGCGAAGCGTGTGGTCAAGGGCGCGCAACCCGGGACGAAGGGTATTCGGGCTGGTCTGGTGCGCTTCATGGAGCGGGGCTTTCGGGCGCAAGACCGGTTCTACGCGCGGGCGCTTCGATGGACGCTGGCCCACCCCACGTCGGTGATCGCCATCGCGCTCGGTCTGTTCGCGATGAGCCTGGGCATGGCAAAGAGCATCGGCTCGGACTTCATGGCCACGGAGGACCGCGGGCAATTCCTGCTCGAGCTGCAGTATCCGGCCGAGGTCTCGCTGGCCGAGACGAGCCGTCGCAGCCTGGAGGTGGAGCGCAAGCTCACGCAGGACGGGCGATTCAAGACGGTCTACGCGACAATAGGGCAGGACGGAGAGGCCAACAAGGCCAAGTACAGAATCGACGCCGGACCCAAGGTGAGCCGAAAAGAAGGTCTCGAGCAGCTCAAACGGATCGCGAGGTCGATCGCCGAATCCTCGCAGGGCGTGTCGGTGATTGCGGAAGATCCGCCGATCATCGAGGGCCTGGGCACATGGCGTCCGATCATGATTTCGATCGGGGGACCGTCTTACGACGTATTGGAGCCCACGGCCCGGCGGGTGGCCGAGGCGCTGAAGGGCACGTCCGGGGTAACGGACGTCAAGATTGACTATCAGCCTGGCAAGGGCGAGACGCGGGTGGTGCCGGATCGGGGGCTGGCAGGCGCGGCGGGGATCCCGGTGGCGCTGATCGGGATGAACGTGCGCATTGCGATGGAGGGCGAGGTCGCGGGGCAGGTGCGGGCCAAGGACACACGCGGCGAGGACACGGAGACGGATATTCGCGTACGGCTCGCGCCCGAATACCGGGGCAACGCCCGGAGCATCGCGCGCATTCCGTTGGCGACCGCGCCGCTGGGGGCCACGCGGCCGGGCACGGTGCGACTCGAGGATGTGGCGAAGTTCGCGCCGGGCGTGGGGCCGGCGCGCATCGATCGGGAGAACCGCACGCGCCGGGTCGTGGTTTCGGCCGCGGTGAGCGGCCGCGCGATGGGAGACGTCGTCAAGGAGCTCCGTCCCAAGGTGGCCGAGCTGGTTCCTGCAGGCTACCAGGCCGAGTGGCTCGGGGAAGTGCAGAACATGGAGGAGTCCAACGAGTCCTTCGGACTTGCCTTCGCGCTGGCGGTGCTGTTCATCTACGTGGTGCTGGCGTCGCAGTTCGAAAGCTTCCTGCACCCGGCCACGATCATGCTGTCGCTGCCGCTGGCGCTGATTGGCGCGCTGGTGGGGCTATGGGCCAATCGCTATTCGCTGTCGATGGGCTCGCAGATCGGCATCATGCTGCTGATGGGCCTGGTGACGAAGAATGCCATCTTGCTGGTGGACAGCGCGCTGACGTTCCAGCGCGGGGGCATGAGCGCGCGAGAGGCGTTGATGCACGCGGGGCCGCGGCGGCTTCGGCCGATCCTGATGACGTCGGCGGCGATGATTCTCGGCATGCTGCCCACGGCGCTGTCGAGAGGGTCGGGCTCGGAGTTCCGGGCGCCGATGGCGATTGCGGTGATCGGCGGGGTGATCAGCTCGACCATGCTGACACTGCTGGTGGTGCCGGTGATGTACCTGGGTGTGAACTGGCTGCGCGGGCTGGTTTTCCGGAGGTCTCCGCAGAAGGCGACGCTGTCGGCGGATGTTGGTGCGCCGGCGGAGGATGGGGTGTAGGAACGCAAAGGTCAAAAGGCAAAAGTGGGAGAGGTGGCGGGACACAGGGGCTTCCCATCCCAGGATCATCCCGGTCTGGAGCCGCGATGGTGTGGACCCATCTTCAGATTGAAGCCCCATGCTACCGAGGCGGATGACCGGTCTTGTGCGCGCAAGCGACGCCGCAGGGTCACCCCGCCTCCGCCAACCGGTACTTGCCAATCAACCATAGCGGCTGGGATAGCACCGTCCCAGCTCCCTGCTGCGCGGGATTGGTTGTCAAGGGCGAGGGCAAGACCTTTGCCCCTCGCGATGACCCCGTAGCGGCTTGTCACCCGGAAGTCCCTCGTCCACCGTTCGTGTCGACAATCACTGAGCGCGGCGAGCCCCGACCGGCGTCGGCGAGGAACCTCACTCGCCAGGCACACATGCGCCTTGCCACCACGACGTTGCTGAAAACGCCGTCGCTGTGGGCGTGCGCCCCGCTGCCCGGGGGCGACAGCCCTCCGGGCCGTTCCCGGCTTCCTGCCCGGCAGCCGGTGAACTGATTAATAGACGCGTCTGAGCCCTTCCGGACGCTTGACACGCGATGCACGTCGCGTAGCATCGGAGGAGCCCATCACAGCGTTGTGCACTGCGATTTGCCGACGCGGAGGTAGCAGTATGAGAGTCAAGCTTATCGGGGTGTTCTTGACGACGGCAATGTGCGCGGGCGTCAGCGCATGCGGATCGTCCCAGGAGACAAGCACCAACACGGCGGGTGGACTCGACGCGGGCACCGATGCGGTGCTCGATGTCACCGCGCCCGGGAGCGAGATTTGCGGCAACGGACTGGATGACAACGGCAACGGCTTGCCGGACGACGGCTGCCCGTGCAATGCCGGCCAGACCCAGCCGTGTTTCGTGGGCTCGAAGGCGCTGGCGGGCAAGGGGGTGTGCACCTACGGGCAACAGACGTGCGTGGTCACGACGACCGGTGAGATGACGAGCGGCCAGTGGGGCGATTGCACGGGAAGCGGGTCGCCGTCGCCGGAGGTGTGCGACGGTCTGGACAACGACTGCAACGGGCCGGTAGACGACGGTTGCGCGCCGGATGGCGGTCCTGCGGACGGGGCGCCGCCGGGAGACGCTGGTTGCGCGTCGAAGACATGCTGGCAGCTGGGTGCGACATGCGGACAAGCGTATGACGGGTGCGGGATCCTGGACTGCGGGCAGTGTCCGCCTGGGCAGACCTGCGGCGGCGGCGGCGTGAACAAGTGCGGCGGCCCGTGCGAAGGCAAGACGTGCACGCAACTGGGGGCTTCCTGCGGGTACATCTCGGACCAGTGCGGAGCCGTGCTCGATTGTGGCGATTGTCCTGCCGGCACCACGTGCGGCGGTGCGGGAACGCCAAACCAATGCGGCAGTCCCGGCGGCTGCAACGTGGGCCAAACGATGGATTGCTACACCGGCCCAGCCGGCACGCTGGGCGTGGGCAAGTGCAAGCCGGGCACGATCACCTGCGTCGCGGACTCCAGCGGAAGCAAGTGGGGTAGCTGCGTCGGCGAGGTCGATCCGGATGCGGCCGAGGTGTGCAACAACGGAATCGACGACAACTGCAACGGGCAAACGGACGAGGGGTGCAGCTGTACCAACGGGCAAACCCAGCCGTGCTCGACGGCGTGCGGCACGGGCCAGCAGACGTGCACCAACGGAAGCTGGGGGGCATGCACGGCGCCCCAGCCGCAGACCGAGGTCTGCGACGGACTCGATAACAACTGCAACGGCCAGCTCGACGGGCGCCTCACCCAAGCCTGCAGCACTGCTTGTGGCGCGGGAGTCAAGATCTGCGTGGCGGGAGTCTGGGGGGCGTGCAGCGCGCCCCAGCCGCAAACCGAGGTCTGCGACGGCGTCGACAACGACTGCGACGGCCAGGTCGACGAAGGGTGCACGTGCGTCAACGGAAAGACCCAGCCTTGCTCGAGCGCCTGCGGAGCGGGGACGCAGACCTGCACGAACGGCACATGGGGGGCGTGCAGCGCGCCCCAGCCGCAAACCGAGGTCTGCGACGGCGTCGACAACGACTGCGACGGCCAGGTCGACGAGAACCTCACGCAGGACTGCAGCACCATTTGCG
>JAJZQG010000212.1 GCA_021847645.1 Myxococcales bacterium | reverse complement strand
CGTGCGGCCGATTTTCGATCGATTCTCTGTTCGAATTCCCGTGTTCCTGTTCCTAGTTCCTAGTTGTTTTCTGCGCGATGGGCTTTTCGGATGAGCTCGCGCTAGAGCACCGATTCCTTCGCCTCGGAGGTAGCCGCAGATTGCGCAGAACATCGCAGAAGTAGAAAGTTCTTGCCGGGGCGATCGCATGGGTATGCTGCGACGATCTCCAAAGACTGCGCGCACCTCACGCAAGGGCCCGACCGTATTTCTGCGTCCTTCTTCGTTATCTGCGGCTGCCCTCCGCCACGCCCAGGACGCCGAAGGAATCGGTGCGCTCGGGCCGTCTGCGGGACAGCCATGACGAATCTCCGCGATCGCGCGGGTTCATTCACCGCACGCGCCGGTTCGCCTTCGTTGACCTCCACCGTCATTGCCCCTGGCCTGCTTCGCTGGGACGAAACGACAGGAGCGCGCATGACACGGACACGATCGATTTTCCCCAACCGAACGCGCCGGTCACGGGGGAAGCGTGCGTCCTGACCGCTTCGAGGCAGCGAGCCTCGCGGTGGCGGCGATTCCGGTGTCCGTGCTGGTCGCCTTGTTTGCCCACGACCCGGCGGGCTGGCTGGGCGCCGGCCGCTCGATGACGACCCCGGGCCTGGCCGTGATGGGCGGCCTGTCAGCGGTGGCGGCCTTGGGTGCGGTGCTGGGCGCGCTGGAGCTGCGGGGCTCGCGCACGATCACCTCTCTTGGCTTCGGCGGGTTGACCGCGGTAGCCATCTCCCTGTCGGCCACCGACCCGTCGGTGGGCTTGCCGGCTCTTGCATGGTATTCGTGGGTCGCCTACCTGCTCTCGTCGTCGATTGCGGAGCTGGGCAAGCAGGTGCAGGCGCGGGGCGGAGATACCGGCGCCGCCGCGCTGCGAGTGGCGTGGCGCACGCGGGCCTGGGCCGGCGTGATCACGGCGTTCGTGTTTGCTGCGATGATTTGGACGGCCACACACCTGTACCGCACCGTGGTGTCACCGCTCACGGATATGGCGCGCACGGCCCGGGCGATGACCCACGGGGAGGAGAATCGCCGGTTCCACGCGGGAGGCCGGGACGAGCTGGGGGAGCTGGCGACGCTGCTCAACTCGCTGGCCGACCGGCTGTTTGCCCAAGAGCGCGAGGCCGACCAGCGTGACACGGCGCACGAGCAGATCCTCGAGTCCGTGCTCGATCGGTGGAGCGAAGGGCTGGCGGTGGTCGACCGCACCGGGCGGCTTCTGGCGGCGAACTCCACATTTCGCAGGCTGCTTCGCGGAAACGAGCGTGACGCAAGGGCCTCGGAGCTGCGGCTGGGCGAGGACACGGGCGTGCTACGCGAGCCCCTGGTATTCCGGGGCAGGCGCGAGTTCGGCGAGCTGTTGAGGCTGCCGCCCTCGTCGCGCCCGGCCGATTGACGGGGACTGCATGGATTGATATGCGGGAGTGGCGTCCGAAACCGCAACCGCGGGCCAAGGAGGAACGATGCGAGGATTGACCATCACAGTGATTACGGCGGCCACGGCGGCCTTGTTGATGTCGGTGTCGGACACGTCGCGCGCGGACGACGAGATCGTCAAGCCCGTGCAGTTCGGTGCCGGTCTGATGGGCGAATTCGGGGGCAACTTCCTCAACAAGCCCGACGACGTGAGCACCAACCCGGCGGGCCACACCTACCCAGGGTTCGGCGGGACCAGCTCGGGCGGCGGCTTGATGCTCGAAGGCCGGTTCATCGGCCTGCTGGGCCTCGAGGCCGACATCCTTCGCTCCTCGGACCACGGCCATGGCGACCTGACCATCAACGGCTACAAGTTCACGATCACCGTCGGGCAGAGCGCCTGGCACGTGCCGGTGCTCGCCAAGCTGGTCGCGCCCCTGCCCGTGGTGCGTCCCATGGTCTTCGCCGGGCCGGAGTTCGTGTTCCCCTCCACCGCCGAGGCCAGCGTCGCGTCCAGCGTGCCCTTCGGCACCCAGATCGCCGCCAACGCAGGCTCCTACACCCTGTTCACCGGAGGCGTCGGCATCGAGTTCAAGCTGCCGCTGCCGAACATCGACCTGCGAATCCCCTTCACGCTGCGGGGCGGCTACAACCCGTCGGTCAAGAGCAAGCTCGACCAGCGGGCCACCTACACGGTCAGCGGCAACACGATTACCGCGATCGACTACAAGAGCGAGTGGAAGTACCAGACCTACGCAACGCTGGGCGTGGCGGCGTACTTCTGACGGTCCCTACTTCAATCTCACGACCAGCACCGAGCAGGGCGCGCCGCGCACGACCTTTTCGGCGACGCTGCCGAGCAGGAGCCGCGAGATGCCGGTGCGTCCGTGGGTGCCGATGACGAGCAACTCGGCCTGAGTGCGCTCGGCGGTGTCGATGATGGTGCGCGCGGCGTTGCCCACCTCGGCAAAGACCTCTGCCTCGGCGTGCAGGCGTTCGGCGGTGTCTCGCAGCATGCTCTCGGCGGCTGAGCGTGCGGAGTCGTAGACCTCGGGAGGCGGGCCGGACCAGCCGCCGCCAAAGGGGGCGGACAAGGCCACGGCCGGATCGGGGGCCATTTCGATGCAATGGACGAGGCCCAAACGAGCCCCGCGCGCTCGGGCGATGCTGGCCGCCTCGAGGAGCGCGGGCAGCGCCGGGTCCGAGAAGTCCGTCGCCGCCAGCACCATCCCCTTCTTTTGCACCGGTCGCGCCACCAGCACCGGCACCGTCGCGTAACGCACGATCTTGCGCGCCACGTCGCCCAACAACAGCCGCTCGATGCCCGACATGCCCCGGCTGCCCACCACGATCATCGATGCGTGGATGTCGTCGGCCTCCCGCAGCAGCGCGGGGGCCGCTTGCCCCGATGCGATCAGCACCTCGTAGTCGCCTTCGGCCCGGCCGGTCAGCTCGCCGATGCGCTCGTGCAGCCGCTCGACCGCGGTGCCGGCCAGCTCCACGAACCCCACCGCCTCGCCCTCGGTGCGCTGCGGAAACAAGGGATTGGTCATGACCATGTCCGGAATCACGTGGCAGACGAACAGCTCCGCATCGTGCTCGCGGGCCCATGCGTCCGCCTGGCGGATCGCCTCGTCGGCAGACTCGCTCAAATCGCACGCCACCAGCACTCGCTGCTTTTCGCTCATGATCGCCTCCGGTCGTGTGGACCTGGGTCCAACATAACGCGCGCACGACCCGAACGCGAGTGCCGGACCGATCGCCGCACGCCGTGTTACTGTGCCCCGCAACCTTGGCTCCTCCGAACCACGCTTCCCACGAGCTCCTGCGCACGCAGGTTGGCCCCTGCTCGGCCCTCGCCGCCGAAGCCGTCCCACTCTTGTTCGACGCGATCCACGCTGCCGGCGCGGGCCCTGCCTCGACCTCGCGCGGCTCTGGCGCCCTGCGTTCCAGCTATCAGGCCTGGTGCTCGCGCTTCGGACGCGTCGTCGGCGTGGCGTCGCACCGGCTCGAGCGCGTGGTCGCCGGCTGGTCCGGGCGTCACGGGCGCGCATACCAGGACGACGTCCCCGCGTGGTTGTTCGCGGTGCACACGTGGTTGGGCGTGGCGTTGCGGATGCCGGCCGTGTTCGCGTTGCCCGCCGCCGCACGGCTGCTGACGGACACGCGAACGCCGCTGGCAGACCGTGTGGGCGCCTTCGAGTCGGGCGAGGTATTCGCCGCGGCCGGCGTGGCGAACCTGCACTCCGGCATCTTGGGCTGGTACGCGCGGGACGCGGTCTTGTCCGAGATAGCCCCTGCCTGGCAGGAGGCTCTGCACACGGCCGCGAACGGTGCGGCCGCCGCGGCGGACAGCGTGCCCCCGGACCAGGTCGGGCCCGCGTGGAGCGGGGACGACTTCCGCACGGTCTACGAGGGGCTCGTTCCCCAGGATCTGCGGCACGCGTTGGGGGAGATCTACACGCCCGACGCGTACGTCCGCCGGGCGCTCGATCTGCTGGATTGGCATGTAGAGGAGTCGCTGCTGGACCCGACCTGCGGCATGGGCGCGTTCCTGATCGAGGCGGTGCGCCGGCGGCTCCGGTCCCAGGGGCGCCCCACGATGCCAGGGTCTGCCGCGCGGCTGTTGAACGGGCTGGCCGGATTCGACATCAACCCGTTGGCCGTGCTGGCGGCGCGCACCGCCCTGACGCTTCGTCTGGCGCCGCTGTTCGACGAGGGCGCCCCCGCGACGTTGCCGGTCTACGTGGCAGACGCGATCCTGGTCGCGGCGCCGGGCAGCGAGCTGCCGCTCGACACGGGGCCGGAGCAAGAAGGCTTGTCGAGCGCGCGGAGGCTCTCCCGCGTACGCTGCATAGCAGGCAATCCGCCGTGGGTCAGGTGGTCCCAGCTGCCGCCGGAGTACGCGTCGGAGATTCAACCATATTGCGCATCGCTCAACGTGTTTTCCGGGGATCGATACGTGGGGGGAATCGAGCCGGACATGTCGGCGGTGCTCACGCACCTTTCGGCCAGCCGGTGGCTCGAGCCCGGCGGGCGCCTGGCGTTCTACCTGCCCGCGGCGCTGTTCTCCACCGAGTCGGGAGAGGGATTCCGCCGCATGGCCGGCCCGGACGGCGCCCCCATCGCCGGCTTCGAGCAGGTCGAGGATCTGCGGGGCCTTCGTCCTTTCGAGGGGGTGAGCGCGCCGCCGGCGCTCGCGCTGCTGCGCGGTGGGACGGCCACCAGCTACCCGGTGAGCTGGCGCGTGGTCGGCCCCGGCGCGACGACGGAGCTGCAGGCCAGGCCGATTCCGGGGACGCGGCACGGGCCATGGCTGCGGGGCACGCCGGCGGACCACGAGCTGTGGGGCAGTCTGTTCGACGCCGCGCGGCAGGCGGACTACCGAGCACGCAAGGGCGTGACCACGGACTGCAACGGCGTGTTCTTCGTGCGAACGCTGGAGCGGAAGCCGGGCCTGGTGCTGATCGAGAACGACCCTTGCCTCGGGCGCAAGGAGGGAATCGAGCACACGCGTGCGTGGGTGGAAGAGCGGCACGTGTTTCCGCTCCTGCGCGGACGAGGCCTGTCGGCGTTCCGCGCGGTCGTCGAGCCGTCCCGGTGCATTCTCCTTCCGCAGCGAGGGATGCATGGAGACCCGGACCTTCGGGTGTCCGCTCCGCTTACGTGGGAGTTCTTCCAGCGCTTCGAGGAGCTGTTGCGCGGGCGCGGAAGCTATCGCCGCTATCAGCGGGGCAAACCGTTCTGGTCGACCTGGTCCACGGGCACCTATACGTTCAGCCCCTGGAAGGTGTTGTGGAAGGAGATGTCGGGCACCCGGTTCTGCGCGGCCGCGGCCGGACCGATCGCCAGCGACCACCTGTCGCCGCGTGCCGTGGTGCCGGACCACAAGCTGTACTTCGTGCCGGTCGACGACGAGAAGGAAGCTCATTATCTCGGCGGCATCCTGAATGCGCCGACGATCGCGCGGGCGGTGAGCGCCTACGCGGCGCAGCTGAGCCTGGGCGTGAGCGTGATGCAGAGCCTTCGCGTGCCGCGATACGACCCGCACGACAAGGACCACGCTGGCCTGGCCGAGCTGTCGCGGCGCATGGCAGCCGATGCCGGTGCACGCGCCTCGCTGGTCGACCGGCTCGACGAGGTCGCGGTGTCGATCGTGCGCGGTGCCCGATAGCGTCGTCGTGGTCCTGGCTCCCAACGGGTGGCCCGCAAGAGCGTCGGCAGGACGGACCACGGGCGACCGTCTTGGGGATTCCTGCTGGACGGAGCGAGGCGCGCCCGATAGGGTTCGGCCATGGGCGTGCCCTTCGAATGCACCGCCGGAAGCCACATGGGCCCCGCCCTCAGCGCGCTGTTCGCCTACGGCGTGGCGGGCGTTCCCCTCTTGCTGGCCGTGGCCTTCGCCGTCTGGCGCTTCTTTTATCACTCGCGCATCGCGGACCGCTACCACAAGCTGGCCTCCTCGAGGCCGCACAACGCGCCCGTGCGCGCGCTGCGCGGCAAGGTCGTCCTCGATCAAGGCGAGCCGTTCGCCGCACGCGTCGAGATCGAACAGCGCGGCAAGACCTGGAAGCACAAGCGCAACGTCTACCACTCGTGGGAAGAGACCGAGCGCAGGGTCAACGTCCGACCGTTTCGTGTGCGCGCCGACGACGGCACGCTGGTGCAGGTCGAGGCCCGTGCGGACACGCTGTTGGGCATGCCCTTTCGCCGCGCCACCGGAGACCGCGACGAGCGGGCCATCATTGCCGAGTTGCACAACGGCCAAGAGGTGATCGTGATGGGGCGCGTGTTCGAGCGCGCGGGCGGCGCGGGCTCGTCGGTCTATCGCGGAGATTCGGGGCCGCGCACGATCGTGCGCACGCCGTCGGCCGGCCGGCTCGTGGTCTCGACCGGACCGATCGACGCCGCATTCCGCAGCCGGCGGATGCTGCACCTCAAGTGGCTCGGGATTTCCCTGGCAGCTGTCGTGCTCGTGCATGGCGTGCTGCTGGGCGGCTACCACCTGCGCGAGCTGTTCGGCGAGCACGCCGTGGCGACCGTCACCGGCAAGCACACGGTGCGCGGCAGCAAGTCGACGAGCTACTACGTGGCGACGCAGACCGCATCGTCGAAGCCCTTGGGCGACGAGAGCGCGTCGCTCGACTGCTACAACCTCGTTCGGCCCGGCGACCAGGTCGATGTCGTTCTGGTGGGGGGCGAGTCGACGTTCATGCAGCTGGGCGCACACCCCACGGCCAATGTGATATTCATCCTGGTGTCCTGCGGGACAGTCCTGGGCGTGCTGATCAACTACCGGCGCGCGCTTCGCACCAAGGGGCCCTGGTATCTCCGCAGGAAAGTCGACATGCGGGGCGACGGGCCGGCCAATGTCGACGAGCTGCCCGAGGCGTGACGGGGCCACGCACGCCAGGGGCCCCGCAGTCGTCGAACCCAGCAGGCGAGTGGACGGCTCGTGCGGTTCGGCCTACCATGGCGCGGCATGTGCCCGCGGGTTCCTACCAGCTCCTGCCTTTGCCGCCTGGCGGCAGCGCTGCTCGGCGCGTGCCTTGCGTTGAGCGCAGCCCCGAGCCGGGCGGACGGAGCCGGGGACCGTCCGGCGCCATCGGCAGCCGACAAGCGCGAAGCGGCGAAAGCCTTTGCCGAAGGTCGTCGCGCGTTCCAGCTCGGCGACTTCCGGCACGCGGCCGAGTCGTTCGAGCAAGCCTATCGTCTGGCGCCGCACCATGCGCCCCTGTGGAATGCCGCACGGGCCTGGCACCGGGCAGGCAACCTGGTCCGCGCGGCCAACCTCTACGCCCAGTACCTCGAGGAGGCTCCACCGCACACCCCGGACCGCAACCGGGCCACCGCCGCGCTCGAAGAGCTCCGACCACAGCTCGGAAGGTTGGAGGTCCACCCCGTCTCGGGTGTCGCCGACGTCAAGGTCGACGGCGAACCGCTGCGGGGCAACGCGGTATTCGTCACGCCGGGGACCCATGCCATCGAGGGCGTCTACGAGGGAAAGCCTGTTCGCGAGTCGCAACAAGTCGGCGCCGGGCAGATGGTGAGCACCACGCTCGAGCCTCCTGCTCCTGCTGCGCCACCTCCGCCGGCCGCACCGCCCAAGCCTGTTGCCAGGCACGGCTGGTCTCCGACCGTGGCCTATGTTGGTGGTGCGGTCACGCTCGCGGGCGCGGCGTTCACTACCTGGTCCGGGCTCAACACGCTCTCTCAGAAGAGTACGTTCGACACGGCACCGACCCAGGCCAACCTCGACGAGGGCAAGTCGCGCCAGACGCGGACCAATGTGGCGCTGGCCGTGACGATCGGCGCGGCGGCGTTCACCGGGGTCGCCGTCGTATGGCTGATCGACTGGAAATCCTCCGACGCGCAGGACAAGGCCACCGTGCGGATCGGCGCCGCTCCTTCGTCGATTGTGGTGCGAGGGAGCTTCTGACGTGGTGACGCAGCCCTCGCAGCCGTTGCTTCTCGGCTCCTACGAGCCACTGCTCGAGCTCGCCACCGGCGGCATGGCGACGGTCTACGCCGCGAGGCTCGTGGGCGCGGGCGGCTTCGAACGCCTGGTGGTGATCAAGCGGGTGCACCAGCACCTGCTGTCGAGCGCGGAGTTCCGCGACATGTTCCGCGACGAAGCGCGCGTGGCGGCCTTGATCCACCACCCGAACGTCGTGCCCGTCATCGACGTGGTCGAGTGGCAGGGCGAGCTGCTGCTCGTGATGGAATACGTGGATTCGACCGCGCTCGCCACCTTGCTCAAGGTCGTGAGGCGAGCGAAGGAGCTCGTTCCGCCGCGCATCGTGGCGAAGATCGTGGCCGACACGCTCCAAGGCCTGCATGCCGCCCACGAGGCGGTGGACATGCGCGGCCAGCGTCTGGAGCTGGTGCATCGCGACGTCAGCCCGCAGAACATCTTGGTGGCGGTGGACGGCTCGAGCCGGCTGATCGATTTCGGCGTAGCGAAGGCCCGGCACCGCATCACGGAGACTCGGAGCGGCAGCCTCAAGGGTAAGTACGCTTACATGTCGCCCGAGCAGACGCAGGCTCAGGCGCTGGACCGCCGGGCCGACATCTTCTCCGCGGGCGCCGTGCTGTTCGAAGCGTTGACGGGCGACGCCTTGTTTCGCGGCCAGACCGAGTTCGAGACCATGCAGCGCATCCTGGAGCTGCCGATTCCCAACCCGTCGTCGTGCGCCCCCGGGGTGCCTGCCGAGCTCGACGCGGTGGTGCTCAAGTCCCTCGCGCGCCGCCGCGATGATCGGTACGCCACGGCCGCTCAAATGCTCGAAGCGCTCGAGAAGGCCGTGCGTCCGGCCTCGTCCCGAGAGGTCGCCGCGTACCTGCAAACCTGGTGCGGCGAGCGTCTGGCCCGACGGCGATCCGCGCTGCAGGCGATCATGGAAGGACGCGTGGCGCCCCTGCCCCCCACGCGGTCCTCGGGCTCGCGGTCACCAACGGACGGCCGCCCGCTGGACACCACGCCAGCATCGGTTTCGTCGTTGGGAACCGCCGGGCAGATCGCCTCGACGGCAGACGCAACGTTCAAGGCTCGCACGTCGAGTCGGACGGCCATCCTGGCGGCGATCGTGTCGTGCGCGGCGGCGGCCGGGCTCTTTGTCGCGATATGGCTCTTCGGGCGCCCGGCCACCCACGCTGCCTCGGCCCCGCGCACCCAGGCTTCCGTACCGGCAGCGACCACCCCTGCCCCACAGCTCGCACCGTCCGACCAGCCATCCGCCAACGAATCCGTGAGCCCTCCGGCGTCGTCGTCCGCTCCGCCCGCGGCTTCGCCGCCGGGGGTCGTCCCGACCAGGCCCCCGCATCTGCCGGCAACAACGCGCGAGCTGCAGGCCAATCCCTACGGCGAGCCCTGAGACGCGGTCTTCGGACAGCCTGCACGTCGCCCGGCTTGGCGTCGGTCTGCCCACGCCGCGCCGAACATTGAGTCGTTGCCCGGCCGCAGTGCTAGACTCCGCGCATGCAAGCCCGGATGCGCGCTGGTCTCATCGGCCTCACGGCCGCGATCCTCCTCGCGCTCGGTGCCACGGTGTGCACCACCTTCAATGGACTTGAGGCGCAGCCCGAAGGCGAAGCCGGAGTGGTCGGTGGGTCAGGAGGGGCTTCGAACGACGCCGGCGCCCCGGGCTATCTGTCGGCCGCCGAAGCCGCGACCGCCTGCTCGACCATCTTCCGTTGTCCCGAGCTCGCGCGCTCCATCATCTACTCCACGGCCATCCCAGTCGACGAGTTCAACTACTCCACGTGCATGAACTGGCTCGCGGGTCCGATTCCGCCGAACCGGGTCGGCTTCCAGCTCCAGGCCGACGCGCTCCGATGCGTCGCCCGCGCCACGACGTGCGCAGAGGCCGGAGCCTGCCTGTGGATCGAGTACATCGATCCGTCGGACCCGCGCTGCGCGGATGCCGGCGTGCCGGAAGGTGGCGACGGAACGTGCGCGGACGACGGTGGCACGGTGCTCTACTGCGCCTCGAGCTATGCGGTGCATTGCGGGACCGCTTATTTCGCCCCGGGCTCGACTTGTCTGCACGGCACCGGCAACAACACCGGATGCGCGCAGGAGCAGAACTGTACGGTCGCGACCACCTGCGTCGGCTCGGTCCTCACCTACTGCGGTCTCGACAACCTCAAGTACGGGCTCAACTGCGCCTACGCGGGATACGCCTGCGGGTTCGACACGTCGGGGATCCCCTGCATCCCGCCCGATCCCGGACCGCAGTGCCAGATCGCTGGAGCGACCTCCTGTGCCGGTGATGTCTTGCAGGTTTGCGACGGGCTGTACGAGTCCGTCTTCGACTGCGCCGCGATGGGCGCGGCGTGCTCCGAGACGGGAGGCTCGACCAGGTGCGCCACGCCCAACGAGGGGTGCAGCTCGTCGGACAGCAATATCAACGTATGCGCCGGCACGAGCATCTCGCTGTGCTACGGTGGAAAGCGATCCACGTTCGACTGCGCCGCGATCGGGCTGTCCTGCGTGCCGGGCGCGCAGGGCAAGTCGTCGCACTGCGGCTGAGGGACCGCGCGGCAGTGATCAGCGGCTGGCCGGCCGCGTCGCCTGCGGCTGCCGTCTCGCCCTGGCAAGGTCCTGCGCGTCAATCGCGTACTTGCGAATCAGCGGCACGCTGGCGAGCAGCCATGTCCAGAGCGGCATCACCACCACGGCGGGCGTGATATCCGGGGTCATGATCCGGTGTGTTCGGACACGAACTCCGTGATCGGCTCCACAGCAATGTGGTAGTCAGCCCCCTCGCGCGGCGACCTCCCTCATGAGCACGGACGACACGCGCGAGCGCGAGGCCCAAGGCGGTGTAGACAGATGCTCCGCGATTGCCTGCCCTCCTGCTACGGCGCATACCATCCGGCTTCAGAGCTCTTCGCCTACTTCGACACCACCAACCACGAGTCCATCCGGATCACCGCGCCGTCCGACGGGTACGGCGCTCCGTTGTAGAATCCCTCGTACTCGAACACGTTGTCCTGGCCAAGCTTCACCTGGTCGGTGATGTCGATCGAGTACATCGAGACTTGCTTGCCCGGACACCACCCGCTCCGGCCGTACCACCACGTGCCGTATTGATTCGGCACCGTGCCGTCTTCAATCTGATTCATGCAGCCGTACTGGCTGCCAGCCTCGGGCGCGAGCTGGCGCTCGTTCTTGGTGCCGTTCACCAGGAAGTCGTGGGTCGTCCTGCAGAACTCGGCACAGTTGCCCGGCTGCACGCCCCCGTGCCCCGTCGCAATCATCGAGATCTCCACCTTCTTCGCGTCCGCCGGCACCTGCAAGGTCACTGGCGAATACTGCGCATTGTAGGCCGCATTGAAGTTCCCTCCCCCGAACAGGTACGTCGTCGCCACCGGGCGCACCGCCTTGCCTTGGCTCGACAGGCGCAGGCTCAACGTCACCTCGTAGGGCTGCTGCGTGTAGAACGCGAACCGCCGGGTTCCCCCCTTCGCCAGCAGCGGCAGCAGCGGTGTCAGGTCGTGCACCCAGCGCCCCTCCCGGTGATACGTGGTAATCCAGTGCGCGAACTCCACGTTGCACTGCGTGGGATCCGTCTTGTCGCACAGGTACAGGAATACGTCGTAGTCCCATGCAGGGCAGTCGCCCAGCTCCCCGCCTCCCACGCAGCCCAGATGCAGGTCCGCCTCCAGCGTGTCGAAGCCCTGCATCGTCGCTTCATCCGGAAGCGTCACGTCCGCGTATCCACGGGTGCCCGCCCATCCCGGATCCTCGAGCTTCTCGCCCTTGAACACCGGTACCACGGTCGCGTTCTGCGCCGCGAGCCGCGCCTCCCGCTCTGCCTCGTAGTTGTAGTACACCGCTTCGTTCGCCACCATCGACAGATTCGGCGCGAACCACTGCTGCGTGCTGTCGTAGCGCGTCGGATCCGCGTAACTGCCGATGAAGCGGATGCGCTGGCGCCGATCGATTCCGATTCCCCACCCCGGCGACTTCATCAGCGTTCCCACCCAGCCCGGCAGCTGCGTCGCCGGCGTCGTCACGTAGTGAACCCGCCCCTGCCACCAGGCCGCGTCCTCCAACGACATCTTGGCCAGCTGCTCGTCCACCAGCGCCTTGAGCCCGTCGAGCGCCGCCGTGACCTTCGCGGCATCTGTCTGCGTCGAGACGAACAATAGCTGCACGTTCTTCGGTAGCCGCGTGAACAGGGTGTTCACGTCCCGGCTCCAGAGCGCCGGCGTCCACCCCGCCTCCTGCTTGGGCACGTCCTGGATGATCAGAACGCTGTCGCACCCGGTCCACGACGCCTTCAGCCCGAACTCACCATCGGTCGTCGGCACGGTGAAGTCCGCGGCCGTGCCGTGCAGCGCCGTGGTCTCCGCGTCCTCCACGAAAGGCACCGCGGGCAACCCGAGCACGTCGCACGCCGACGGCGGCTGCGGCTCCACGGCCTCGGACGCATCGGCGCCGGATTCGACAGCGGCCTCTTGTTCGCCTGCATCGGGCTGCGCGGACGCGTCGGGCGTTTCCTGCTGGGGAGCGGGATTGGCTGCTTCGCTCGAACCGCAGGCGGGGAGCGACAAGCACACAGCAGCACAGAGCAAGACGGTTCTCATGGTGGGCGGAGTGTACGTCAAACCCGCGGCATGCAACCCCCGAAAGCGTCTTTCCCCCGCACCGGTCCAGTGGGTGCCCGCGAAGGAAGAGTTCCTGCACGAATCCCGTTGCACATATTCCACTCGACCACGGGATGGCCGGCATGTATGCTTTCGGCACTTGGTGGCGGGCATGGGCGGACACGAGTACGCGTCGGCAGAACGGCAGGGCAGGTCCAGGCGGCCGTTGCCCGAGCCCGCCGTCGAGCGCGGTCTGCGCCTGCTTGCGCTGCTCTTCTGGGTCGCTGGCGTAGCGACACAGCCAGCCTGCTCCAGCAGCGACGGGAACCCCGCTGGCGACTTGCCACCGGCTTCGCGGCCCGATGCGTCCGGCGACGCGGCGCCCGAGGCCATGGCTGGCGCGCAGTCTGGCGAAGATAGCGCGGACTCGAAGGACGTACTTGCCGACTACGATGCTGAAGCATCCGTACCGGAGGACGCCACCAAGGATGCGTTGGCCGAAGACGTCCTCGCGGAAGAAGCGTCTCTCGGAGATGCGGCAGCGGAAGACGCGAACGCCGAGGATGCTGCCGCGTTCCTGGACGTCGACACCGGAGACCAGGCTGTTGCGCCGGACGACGCTGCCGGCGATAGCGTGGGAGAACAGTGGTCCCCGGATGCCGAACTCGATGCAGGCGGCGAGAGCGAAGAGGCATCCGATCCAGGCCAGGACAGCTCGGATGCGGATGGCGGCGACGGCGGGACCGAAACGAATTCGGACGCGGGAGACCCGGACGCCGCCGACGCTGCGTGGGTGTGCGTGCCCGACG
The DNA here is from genome assembly GCA_021847645.1 of Myxococcales bacterium. Taxonomy (GTDB): domain Bacteria; phylum Myxococcota_A; class Polyangia; order Polyangiales; family Polyangiaceae; genus JAJZQG01. Next base: position 2,286 of record JAJZQG010000212.1, on the reverse strand, counting down.
CGAAGACGTGTACCGGCCTGGCTACCTTGGAGGTCTGCGCTCCCGACGGGCTCTCATCGACGGAGACGGCGTGCCCATATGTGTGTGACGAGGGCGTCTGCACGGGTGAGTGCACACCCGGGTCCAGGCGGTGCGCAGACTGCACGCCCGAGCAATGTGAAGCCTCCGGGCATTGGCTGGCTCTTGCGCCTTGCGCGAACCCTACGCCGGACTGTTTCAAGGGCGAGTGCGAGCCGTCGCAGCCTCCGAGTTGCGCGGGTCTCGCGCCGAGCTGCGGGCCCCAAGGAGATGACCGCTGTTGCAGGCGTTTCGGCGTGCCGGCGGGCAGCTTCTACCGGAGCTACGACGCTGTGACGTTTACCGACCAGGGCTATCCCGCGACGGTCAGCGGGTTTGCGCTCGATGCGTACGAGGTGTCGGTCGGGCGATTCCGCACGTTCGTGGAGTCGGGGGCGGGCACACAGTCCGCGCCGCCAGCGGTGGGATCCGGCAGTCATCCGAAGATCCCCGGCAGCGGGTGGAGCAGCACGTGGAACGCATCCCTCGCCGTGGACACCAGCGCGTTGAAAGCGGCTCTCGCGTGCAGCGCTACCTTCCAGACCTGGACCGACGCTCCAGGGCCGAACGAAACGCGACCTATCAATTGCGTTAGCTGGTACGACGCGTTCGCCTTCTGCGCGTGGGATGGAGGACGGTTGCCAACCGAGGCCGAATGGAACCTTGCCGCTGCGGGGGGTAACGAGCAGCGGGTTCGGGCGTGGTCGGCTCCCCCGACGTCCACGACGCTGTCGGCTCAACATGCCAGCTACTGGACCGACCCGACGAACCAGTGCATGGGGGACGGCGTGCCCGGATGCAGCGTGAACGATCTGTTGCCCGTGGGCTCGTTACCTGCGGGAGCGGGGCGGTGGGGGCATTCGGACCTGATGGGCAATGTCTGGGAGTGGACCCTGGATGCCTTCAAGAACCCGTACGCCATCATTCCGTGCGTGGACTGCGCACAACTCTCGGGTTCTTCAAACAGGGTGATGAGAGGCGGCAGCTTCTTCGGCAACTCGGCAACGGTGATGGCGTCGAATCGAGGTGCCGGCGACCCGACGGCCCGATTGCACTCGGTGGGATTGCGTTGCGCACACGACGCTGTCTGGTAGGACGGACACGGGTTACCGAGCGACGGCCCTCTCGCAACCGGCGCGGATGACCAGTGCCCCAGGCGCGCAATCTCGCGGAGACGGACTGGTGTGTGCCTTGGAATGGTCGCTACCACACGCCAAGACCCCGCCCAGCGAGGGACGCCGGCCCTGACGTCGTGCTCGCTGTTCCGAATTTTCCTGCTCGCCCTCCTCACAATTGTGGTATTGATCGGCGCATCGGGAGGGTTGCTCATGCGTCGTCGTAGCTGGACTGCCTTGTGCTTTGTCGGTGGGTTGATTGCTTCTTGTTCAGGAAAGGAAGCAAGTCCGCCAGGAAACGATGGACCTATGGCATCCGTCCACCAGCGGGTCACGGACATCTGCCAGACAACCACGTTCCAGCAGCCATGCGATCCGGATGGTCCTGGACCTCTGACCAATTGCCAGGGCGTCTGCATGCCCGATCCGTCGCACCCGTCGGGCAAGATGGCGTGCTTTCCCATCGAGCAGTACGGACTGTCGAACATGGACGGGCGATTGTGCGGAGACGCCACCTATTGCAGCGCAATCTGCGCGGGAACCCAATGCGCCAACATGCCGGCGCCCGACGGCACGCCCTGCCGCCCATCGACGCAGCACGACAAGTGCGCAGGTGCTTGCGTGGCGGGAACCTGCCAAACGCTCGACAGCCAAACGCAATGCCCCTATGGCAGGACTGGCCAGCAGACCTGCGATTTTCTGACGTGCGACCCGCTCAATGCCTTCACGTGCATCGACGTTCCGCTAGAGTACAGCGTTGCGTGCGACGACGGAGATCCGTTGACGACCGGCGAGGTCTGCAACGGCTGTGGCGAATGCACAACGACAGGACCGGGCGAGTGTCTTGACGCGGGCACGGATGCTGCGTTGGACGGCGCGGGTGGAACGGGCGGTAGTTTGACGGACGCCTCGACGGACGGCAGTGCGGGTTCGGCGGGAACAAGCGGCAGCGGCGGCTCTGCCACGGGTGGAACGGGCGGAGACCCGGCGGATGCTTCAACGGACGGCACGGCGGGCAGCAGCGGCTCGGGTGGCTCGGGCACGGGCGGCGCGAGCACAGGCGGCTCGGGTGGCTCGGGCACGGGTGGCGCGAGCACAGGCGGCTCGGGTGGCT
>JAJZQG010000406.1 GCA_021847645.1 Myxococcales bacterium | reverse complement strand
CTCAACGGTCTTGGGAAAGACGCCGCGCACATCATCAGCCGCATCAACGGCTTCACGCACGTGCAGACCAGGTTCGACTACCACACCGGCAAACTCGCCGTGGTGTGGGAGAAGGCCTATTCCAAAGGCGATCGCGGCAAGGTCCGCTGCTACGGGGCCGACGACGTACGCGAGGGCGTAGCGATCATGCACGCCGAAGGCGTCGACGTCTCGATCACGGGCAACTCCACGAACCCGACGCGTTTCCAGCACCCGGTCGCCGGCACCTACAAGAAGGAGTGCATCGAGCAGGGCAAGCGCTACTTCTCCGTGGCATCGGGCGGCGGCACGGGCCGAACCCTTCACCCGGACAACATGGGCGCAGGTCCAGCGTCCTATGGGATGACGGACACGATGGGCCGCATGCACTCCGACGCGCAGTTCGCGGGGTCTTCATCGGTGCCGGCGCACGTCGAGATGATGGGCCTCATCGGGATGGGGAACAATCCGATGGTCGGCGCATCGGTCGCGGTCGCCGTGGCCGTCGAAGAATCCATGCGTTCGCACTGAACCCGCCTCCGCCCACTTCGAGGCGATCCGCCCTTGGCGACCGCCGGCCGCTGCGCTAGGAAACCGATACGGCGGTGGAGTCCGCCACAACCGCCACCTCAGCCGGTGGCCAATGACTCCTGGCCGGCATCCTGGTGCCGCCAGAGTCGGGCCCGGCTCTTCGGCACCTCCGAACTCGGAGACGTGCATGAAACAAGGTTGTGGCGACAATCCTACGGACGAAGAAGCCGCACTTGAGCGGCGTCGGCCAGCAAAGCGTTCCTGGCTCTCCGCGCAGGTGCTGGGCTTCGGGATCGCGAGCTTCTTGTCGGATGCCGGCCACGAAGCCGCCACGTCCGCGTTGCCGGCGCTCATCGCCACATTGGGAGCGGCGCCAGCAGCGCTCGGAATCATCGAAGGACTATCCGACGGCGCTGCCAGCGTTGCGAAGCTTGCGGGTGGTTGGTGGGCCGACAGACCCAGGACACGCAAGCCGCTTGCCGTGGCCGGGTACGTCGTGACCGGCGCGTCGGTCGGCATCTTCGCCATCGCCACATCCTGGGCTCACGTGCTGATCGCCCGCACCATCGGCTGGTTGGCGAGGGGAGCGCGTGGGCCCGCCCGAGACGCGATGCTGTCCGACGCGGTCCCCAAGGAGGCGCTGGGGCGCGCCTTCGGCTTACATCGCGCGATGGACACGGCCGGGGCGATCGTTGGACCCCTGCTCGCGATCGTGCTGACGGCCGTCGTGCCGCTTCGCACGTCGTTCTTGTGGTTCGCGGTTCCCGGTGTCCTGGCCGGCGTGGCCTACGCGGTCTTGGTGCGCGCGCAACGCGATGGCGCCCATCACAAGCGGCTGCCTCTTGTGACGAGCCTTCGCGGGCTGCCGGCAGGTTTCCGGCGCCTTCTGCTCGCCGTGTTCTTGTTCGGCCTCGGAGACTTCGCGCGCTCCCTTCTGATCCTGCGCGCCACACAATTGCTGTCGCCTGAGCTGGGATTCGCCCGGGCGGCTGCAACCGCGATGGGGCTGTATGTTCTCCACAACGTCGTGTACGCGGCGGCTTCGTACCCGGTGGGCCGCCTCGCCGACAAGCTCTCGCCGGTCGGGCTCCTGGCTGTCGGCTACGGCGTCGGTGCGGCTACGGCTGTTCTCGCGGCGCTCGCCACGAGCTCGATGTGGATGCTCGTGCCCTTGTTCCTTGCTGCCGGCTTGACGCTCGCCTTCGAGGATACGCTCGAGGGGACGCTTACCGCCCTGCTCACGCCGCCGCACCTTCGGGGGACTGCGTACGGCGCCATGGCGACCACGAACGGTGTCGGCGACCTGCTTTCGAGCTCGCTCGTAGGGCTGGCTTGGACCGTGTTTGGTCCGGCGGTCGCGTTCCTCGGCGCCGCGATCCTGTGCGGCATGGGCACGGTCGGCGTGCTTCTGACGCCGCGTGGTCCAGCGGAGGAGCTCGAATGAGCAAGTCGGTGGGCCGAGAAGCGTTGGTCGTGGACCTCGTCAACCGCCTGAACGAAGGGCAGACCGTCGTCGTCTATGGCCCGCCGGGGATCGGGAAGAGCGCGTTGCTGGCTGCGATCAGGGAGCAGGTTCTGCGGCGTGAGATCCCTTGTGGACTCGCAGTTCGTACCATGCAGCCCAGCGACATCACCTGCGCCCTTGCCTCTGCCTACCCCGAGGTAGCGCCCTGTTCGTCCCAACGGCTTCTTCGTAGCAGGTTGCGCGACGCGGTTCAGAAGCGCCCGGGTGTACTTCTGCTCGACCACTTCCGTAGCCGCAGCACCGCAACGAAGGGATTTCTCCGTTCGCTGCGCGGCACGGGCCTTGGCATCATCATCGCCGCGGACACGTTCGCGGAGCGCGACCACGCCTCCCTGCGAGCGCTGTGCTTGAGCTCGATCGAGCTCAAGGTGCCGCCACTCGGGCTGCGGTACCAACGCGAGCTGTGGCACGGCTGGGCCACCGCGCTGCAGCTCTCCGTGTCGAAGTCAGACACCGATGCCGTGCTCAAGCTGGCCGAGGGAAGACCAGGGTACCTCGAATTCATGGCGAGTGTGCTCGCCGGTCGATCCCGACTCGATGGTTCGAGGCTGCTGATCCACACGGCCCACGTCGACGTCATCGCGAAGCTCGCACTCTCGGATGTCACGCATGGAACGCCGCAGGAGGTCCACGGTGATCGCTGACCAGCCCCCGCCCGGACTCAACGACAACCACAGGCGCGTGCTCCTGTCCGCGATGGTGCATCTCGACAAGCTGCTTGGAGACATCGACGCCATCGCGTCAGGCCCGGAGTCCCCGT
>JAJZQG010000211.1 GCA_021847645.1 Myxococcales bacterium | reverse complement strand
ATGCATCCTCCTCTCCCAACCATGCGGTCCGACGAGACCGCTTCCTGGCGCAATGTTGCTTGTTCCTAGCTGCTAGTTTTCCGGAAGGCTTTTCGGATGAGCTCGAGCTAGAATCGCGGCCGGCTGGTCAGGGGCTTCGATGGGCTCGGCCCCCCGCCGTGGAGACGTTGCAGGGCCAACGTTCAGTCGGCCGCTTGGATGACCGGAAGCTGGACCTGGGCATCTTCGCGCCGCGGCACCGTTCGCACGAACTCGCCGAACATGCGCAACTCTTCCAGCCGGCACGACCACACCAGCCGTCCCTCGTGCACCGTCATGTCGGGGCATCCGTCGCACATGCTCTGCACGCCGTTCTCGAAGATATCGATGGGCTGAATGATCAGGATCGACTGGGCATAGGACTTGCGGAGCAGGTCCGTGGGATGGCGTAGCAGGGTGCGGCCGAACCGCAGCGCGGAACGGCGCATGGGCCGATCGAATACCGAGCCGAGCAGCATGGCGCCCTTGCCTTGGGCGGTGGTCTTCGGCTTGGAGTACGCGAAGTAGCGGTCGTGCAACAGGTGATAGCCGCTCTGTACGGCCTCCATCCACTTTGCGCCCGAGTAGCCGTAGATGCGGTGCTTGTTGCCGAGCCTCATCGACAGCAGCCACTTGAAGTTCTCGGGCTTCTCGGTGCCGTTGAGGTACGCACAGGGCTGGAAGTCCGGGTGCCGCGTTCGGATCATCTCGACCACGTCGCCCGCCATGATGTCGATGCGACGCTTCTCCTTCTCGGCGTACACGAGCCGTTCCATCTTGATCTTGCGGTCGCCCGCCCAGTAGTCGAATGAGCCGCTGCTCAGGTCCGCATGCCGGAAAATGATGAACACCACCGTCTGGACCTTGTCGATCTCGCGCTGAGCCCAGTCGACGATGTCCGGCACCTGGTGGATCGTATCGGGGTAGACCGTGGAATTGAACGAGCAGGACAGTCCACCCACGCTCGCGACCATCTCGGCGTAGGTGCTTCGCAGATCGTTCATCTTGATCTCGTCCGCGCCCTTCCAGTCCGGCCGTCCCTGCTTGGAGTCCACGTGGAAGGTGAATCCATAGACGCCCGCCTTCTTCAGGTCGCGCAGCATCTCGGGCGTGAGCGCGTGTCCGTTCGTGTTCAGAATGGGCTTGGCGCCCCGCTCGCGGATGCGTCGCACGATCTCGAGCACCCTCGGATGCGTCAACGGATCGCCGCCCGCGATCGAGACGCTGTCGAACTTGCGGAACCGCTCGAAGACATCCAGGTCGGACTCGACCTCTTCCATCGACTTGTGCGCCGGCTTGTTCTTCCGGTAACAACCGTCACAATGAAGGTTGCAGTGGTCCGTGGGTTCGAGCCACACGATGGGATTGTCGGCCAGATTCCACGGAAGCCGGTACAGTTGACGATGATCGATGTGCGCCGTCATGATGTGACCTCGCAGGTTGCCCTTCAACACTCCAGCCCATTGGCAGATTCCGTCGCGCGCTGCAAGCCCCTTGCCATCCCCCGCCACCGCGATCGGTCCCCTCCGCCGCCTACGCGACACCAACGCCGATATCCCCCTTGCCTCGAAATCGTCCCTAGCCGAGGCGATCCGTGTTGACCCTCGCCCGGGCCCTCCCATTGCTCAGGGCCAGGCGCCTCACGCCGCGCTCTGGCGCCCCCACTCGCCCCGTCTGAACCCCAACAGGTGTCGGATTGCCGACACCCGCCTTCGACGCCACGCGGCTCGGCCGGCTGCTCATCGGCTAGAGCAGCGGGGGGGCTTGAATCAGGCAGAAATCACCAGAGAGGACACGGACGGACACTGAGCGCGTTCCACCTTCCCCCCGCGCCTTCCGTGCTCTCCGTGGTGCCAATCCCTTCGCTTGCAGCGCCGTCTACCTGGAAGTTGGCAACCTGCCTCGGCTTGCTTGGCCCACCGCAGCGTCCCTGCCGACAGACGACCCAGTCTGCCAAATCCCGCGCGACGGCTGCGGCGCAGACACGGGCACGTCCCGCTCTCTCACGGGCCACCGTCCGCCCCGGTCATTGTCCGTGGTCTCGTGAACCAACTGCCGCTTATTGCTCCGTGCATCGCGCCCCGACTCTGGTCCTGGTTCCGCGATTCGGGTACCGTTCCGTCATGAAGGCTTCCAGCGACGTCATTGTCGTCATCGGACACAAGCGTCCGGACCTCGACTCGATCGCGTCCGCCATCGCCTATGCCGCGCTCTTGCGCGAGGAAGGCCAGGAGGCTGCGCCGGGGCGCGCCGGACAGCTGGACGAGCAGAGCGCCTGGGCTCTCGACCGATTCGGGTTCCACGCCCCCGAGGCGTTCATGGATGTCGCGCCCACCTTTGGCAGCGTGGCCACGGCGGCGCGCCCCTTTGCGGCGAGCTCCACCGTGCGCGAGGCGATCGTGGCCCTGGCCGCCGGCGCGCGCGCGCTCGCGATGCTCGAGCCCGGAGGCCGTCCGCTCGCGTTGGTCGACGCGCGCTATTGTGTTGATGTGCTCGGACGCCTGCTGTCGCGGGCAGGCAACGGCGGACCTGCCAAGGCCCTCGACCATGTGTTCCTCCGCGAAGACCCGGAATCGCCTCCGCCCCCCCCGGTCACCTTCCGCTTCGACGATCGGCTCGCCGACCGGCGCGCCACCATCGCGCGCCTCGATGTCGACGACTACCTCGTTGTGGATGAGAATGGCCTCTACGTGGGAATCGTCGCCCGGGCCACGGTGCTGGCGCCGCCGCGACGCCGCCTCGTGCTGGTCGATCACAACGAGGTCGGCCATGCGGTCTCGGGAACCGATCAGGCCGAGATCGTGGAGGTGATTGACCATCACAAGCTGGGCAACTCGGCCACGCCGATTCCCATCCCGTTCGTCGTCGACGTCGTCGGCAGCACCGCGACGCTCGTGGAGGAGAAGTGGCAGCAGCGCAAGGGCCCCCCCCCAGCCGATCTCGCCGGGCTCATGCTCTGCGCTCTGCTGTCCGATACGCTCGCGTTCCGCTCGCCGACCTGCACCTCCCGGGACACCGCCGCGGCGGCGCGTCTGGCCCAGCTCGCCGGCATCCCGGATCTCGCAGCCTTCGGAGACCAAGTAGTGTCCGCGGGCAACGGCCTGGGCCAGCGCGATCCCGACGAGATCGTCGCCGAGGACTCCAAGGACTTCGCCACGAGCAAGGGGCTCGTCGTGATCGCCCAGGCTGAAGTCAAAACCCTGCACGAGATCGGGCCGCGCGCCGCCGACCTCGACGCCGCCCTCGCCCGCCTGCTCGACAAACGGCAGGCCGTGCTCGTCGCCCTGCTGCTGACCGATCCGGTTCGCGCCACGAGCCGCCTGATGCTCCGCGGCGACGTCCACCTGATCGCCCGCGTCCCGTATGCGCGCGCAGCGGACGGCATCTTCGAGGCCCCCTCCGTGGTGTCACGCAAGAAGCAGTTGGCGCCCACGTTGCTCGCTGCCATCGAGAACGAGTGACGTCGACGGCGCTGCGCACAGCGGAAAATCAGCCAAGGTCGGCTTCGTCGCTGTCGGCGTCGGACTCCGACGGCTCGAAACGCACCGCCATGCCGTGGGAGTCGACGCGAACCACGCGGCCGAGAGCGGGGACCATTCCGCGATCCTCAGCTGCAGCCGGGTGCCGGCCGCCGGTGGCGCGTCCGTGCGGATCAACGCCCCGCGGGCACTCATATTCTCCACGTCCGAAATGACGTGAGCCTCCCGGCCGTCGAGGCACCAGTCCACGCGCAGCGCCGAACGAACGCGCGTGGCAAGACGCATGTGAGGGGTGCTCATGGCGGCAACACAGCGCGGTCACCACGCACTGGCCAAGTTCCGAACATGCAACGTCCCGGGCTCGGCCGCCGAGTGGCATCAACCGCACGGATCCGGGCACACGAAGGATACACATCCAACCTGTGCGTCCGAGATCGTGCGCACCGCCGCCCGTCAGCGAGTGGACGCGACGCGCTCTAGCGCCCGCGACGTCCGCCGCCGCCCTGCCAGCCGCCCTCTCCGCCGCTGCCGCCGCCACCACCGCCGCCGCCGCGACGAGGTCCGCGGTCCCGCCCGCCAAACCCACCGCCTCCGCCTCGTTCCGTCTTCTCCCGCGCTTCATTCACGACCAGCGCGCGACCGTCGAGATTCGCTCCGTTCATCCCCTCGGTCGCCGCCTGCGCTTCAGGCTCCGACGCCATCTCGACAAACCCGAACCCTCTCGACTTCCCCGTCATACGGTCCAGCACGACCGTCGCGTTCACCACCTCGCCGAACGCCGCGAACGCATCGCGGAGCTCGCCATCGGTCGTCGAATACGAGAGATTGCCAACATACAGACGGGTCCCCATGTCACTCAGTCCGATTCTTCGCGCGTCGATCCGGATCTATCGAGCAGCCACGCCGCGCGGAGCGGCCACCGCGATGCCCCTCGCCTCATGCGAGCCAGGCAGCCCCCAACAGCGGACACACGTACGCGCTCGACGCGACAAGCTGACGGGTACGAACGGACGGAGCACGGCATCGGGAGATAGATGCGAAGTAGCATAGCGCCGCGGGGGCAGGGCACAAGAGGCTCGCAGGGCAAGGAGCGCGACCGCTGGTCACGCCGAACAATCCCGTGCCGTTCCCGACACCGAAACCTCAGCCCCCGGCGCCGGCGCGCGCCGAGACAGTCGCACTCGCCTGAATCGTCACCTTGATGCTCATCGACGCTCTGACCGACGCGTTGGCCGCCGCTCCGACGCAGGCAAGCGCTCGTGCGCCAGCGTTTCCGACGATGCTTGGGAGGTTCTGCCCCACCTTCACGACGACATCCGCATCGGCCAGCACCCGCTTGCCCAGCACCCACTCGGCGTGGAGCAACTCGGGCAGATTCGCCTGCAGCGACGCGGCGAGCTTGAGCGCCAGCGGGCTCGCTTGAGACGGCCGCACGATGACGGCAATCGGCGTGCAGCTCGCCTGCAGGTCCGCGTGCGCGTTGCAGCTCGCGTCGCACTCCGCATCGCCGCTCGGCCCGCGGACCGATCCCTCGCAACGCGGTGCCTGCCATTGCCCTTCGCAACCAGCATGACAGGTCGCGTCGCACGTGCCGTAGCACCGGCCCTGGCAGGCTCCTACGCAGTTGCCTTGAGCGTCGCGCGCCATGCATACGCCCTGGCAATTGCCCATGCAGCGCCCGTCGCATTGCCCGTTGCACCGGCCCTGGCAGAATCCCGCAACCTTGCCGGGCTCGCACTGCGCCACCACTTGACCCGGGTCGAGCTGCCCCTGGCACGAGGCCGAGCATCGAGCCCCCGCGTCAGCGTTCGCCTGGCACTGGGGCGGCGTCACAACCGCCTCGAACCGAATGCCCTGCTGCAGAATCGCGTCCATGCGCGCGGCAACCGCCGAACATGCCCCGCTGGCGCGTCCCCCTGCCTCGTTGCGAGGCGCCATCTCCGCAGGCGACATGCCCAGGTCCACGCCGATCCGCGTGCACGCATCCGCAGCCTCGGCTTCCCCCTCCGCCGCCACCGCCACCAGATCCTTGCTCGCCGCTACGAACGCGCGGATCTTCGCGTTCGCACGCGCGTCCGACGAGAACGTCGCCCCGAGCACGTCGACGTTCGCCCCGATCTCCGGGCACGCCATCTCGCCGACATTGCCCAACCCGTAGCCGTCCAAGTTGCAGTCTGCGAGCAGCGCCACGGGAAGCGTGCACGCGGCCGCATATCCAAGCACTCGAGCGATCCCCATGCGAACGATCTAGCGCGCTTCGCTCCCGGAGTCACCCGGCTCGGGAACCGCAGCCGCGGAAGCGGACACGGCAGGCGCCTGCAACGTCGGTGACGGCGCGGACGAAGGCTCTGCGGTCGGCGCGACTTGGTTCGAAACCGCTGGCAGCACGAGCTCGCGCGGCGCCTCGTACTCGGGCGGGGCAAGGTTGGGTGGCGTCTTGCGCGAGGAACACGCCACGCCAAACCACGCGCCGAGCACCAACGCGACCAGCAGCACGAATACGGACGTTCGACGATTGCCTGCGGTGTTTTGCATGCTCGACCTCATAGCTCCGTCGTCGTCCCGCCGCCGGGCGTTGCCTTGCCGCCATCGGGCATTCCCGGCGTCGGAAACAACGGCTCGTCCAGCTCGTCGGGCTCGCTGCCGAGGCCCGTCGCCACAGAACGCGTCATTCGCGCCGCACCAGGCCCCATCGCCCGCGGCGGAGCAGGTGCGATCGCGGACGGCGTCGGCGATGGCGCTGCCGAAACGTCGGTTCCCGGATGCCCGGAGCAGCCGGCGACGGCCGACATCATCATCCACAAGGCGGTGAGCTTCGTATGCATCCGCAGCCCGTGCTACTCGCGCGCGAACACGGCGTCCACCGTGGCCTTCAGGTCGTGGCGGGGCTCGAACCCGAGCACCTCGCGCGCGCGCGTGGTGTCAACCATGCAGACGTATCGGATATGGTCCAACTCGGGCGCGGGGAAGGAGGTCACCCCGAAGCGCCACATGCGCTTGAGCGCAAGCTCCGCGACCGGATGGGGCACCGCCACCTGGGGACGCCCCGTGAGCTCGATGATGCGAGACAGGGGCGATGGCGCCGACCCCGCGAGATTGAACACACCCCGAATCCCCGGCCGAAGCGCCAGGATCATCGCCCGCACCACGTCGTCCTCGTGCATCACCTGCACCATCGGGTCGAAGCCGAGCAGAGTCGGGATGCGCGGCAAGCGAAGGTAGTTCGACGACGCGTTGCGCACGCTTCCGAGGATGTGGCAGGGCCGAAGGATCACGGTCTCCACTTCCGGATGCTTCCAGAAGAACGATTGCGCGAGCATGTCGACCTCGATGAGGTCGCGCAGCTCGCTGAACCGCGCGCTTCCCATCAAGGGAGCATCCTCGGTCAAGAACTGCGGGTTGTCCGGGTTCGGTCCGTAGACCGCCGCACCCGACAGCACGATGAGCTTGGGAACCTTGTATTGCGCGATGTAGTCGAGCAGCTTCTGGAAGCCCACCACGTTCCACGTGTGATGGTCCGCCGCGCTCGACCGCGGGTTGTGCATGATCCCCATGTGCACCACCGCGGCCACCTTCTGGCTGCGGAAGATGTCGCGCGTCTTCTTGCGGCGGATGTCGATCGTCTCGTGCTTGATGTCCTTGGGCCTGCCCTTGAAAGGACGGCGGTCCACGCCGATGATCGGCCGCTCGCGGTGCAACTGCCGCGCAAGCCTGTTTCCCAGCCGGCCGCAAATCCCCGTGATCACAACGGGCGGCTCGCTCACGTCGGCTTCGTTTCGCCGCTGCGCCGCCTTGCCGTGCCCGCGAGTCTCGTCCGCCTTGCCCACGCCGCCTCCACCCCTACCAGAAAATGTGCTTCCGCTCCTTGAGCCCTCGTATCAGCATCGACTGGATCGTCGCCCGCACGACGTCCACCTTCGCCTGGATCACCGCGTCCTCGTCATCAGGGTCGCCCTGGAACCGCAACGGCTCCCCGAAGTAGATCCGGTAGCGCGTGGGCAGCGGCATCTGCGCCCCCGGCACCAGGAACTGCGGAACCACCGGGAACACCGGCATGCCGAGCGTCTTCGCCAGCGAACGCAGGTTGCCCAGGTTGATGTACTGCTCCTCGGCTCCGATCACCGCGATCGGCACGATGGGCGACTTGGTCTCCAACGCCAAGCGCATGAAGCCCAACCCGAAGTCCTTGAGCTGGTAGCGCTCCGAGAAGGGCTTCGAGATCCCCCTGGTCCCCTCCGGAAACACCAGCAACGCCTCGTCCATCTCGAGCAGGCGCCGCGCGTTCTCAGGCACCCCCACCACCTGCCCGCACCGCGTGAAGAACACCGACACGAACGGCAGCGTCTGCGACCACTTCTCCACCATGCTGCGCACCGCGCGCGGCGGGTCCGCGTCGTAGAACATCGACGCGGCGATCACCGCGCCGTCGATCGGCACCTGTCCCGAATGGTTCGAGATCAGCAGCACGCGGCCCTTGGGCACGTTGCTCACGCCATGCACTTCCACGCGGAAGTAGTGCCGGTACAGGACCGAGACGGCGAGCAGTGCCCACTTGATCCACTCCACCTCGAAGCCGAACGGATCCACCTCCAGCCGCTCGGCTCCGACCCGGCGAACGCGCTCGTCGAAGTCGTCGCCCGCCACCCGCTGCAATAGCGACGTTGCCCCTTCCAGAAGGCGACGGCCGATTCCAAAGGGCGCGCGCCCCCGATCGTCGTCCAGCCGGACCAATGCGGTCTTCCGATTCATCCGTGGCCCGAGAGTATCCCGACCTGGCCACGCCTCCAACACCTTCGCAACTGCCACGATCGCCGTTCTGTCGGCATCCCGCATCGAAAGGCGCTATAGCCGGGGGCGCTTCCCATGCGCATGCCCCCTGCCCTGCAGCCCGGTGACCTCGTGCGCGTCGTCGCTCCCGCTGGCCCCTTCGACCCCGCCCTGGCCTGGCGCGGCCTGGGTTGGCTCGCGTCCCGCTACCGCGTCCGCTTCGATCGATCCATGTTCGAGGCCGACGGCTACCTCGCCGGCTCCGATGCACGCCGCCTCGACGAGCTGAGCGGCGCATTGCAGGACGACCAGTGCCGCGCCATCGTGGCCGTGCGCGGAGGCTACGGTCTCAACCGCCTCGCCCACCAACTCGACTGGTCCGCCTTCGCCGCCTCACCCAAGTGGATCGTCGGCTTCTCGGACGTCACCGCGCTGCACGTCGAGTGCGCCGCGGCCGGTGTCATGTCCCTGCACGCCACCATGGCCGCGCACCTGGGTCGAAGCGACGATCGCACGCGCCAAGCGTGGGTCGACGCCGTCGAGCATCCTGAACGACGACGCTTCTTCTCGGGCTTGCAGGCCACCAGCCCAGGCCTCGCCGAGGGGCCCCTGTTCGGCGGCAACCTGACCATCCTGCACGCTTGCGCTGCCGCCGGCCGCCTTCGCGTGCCTCACGGCGCCATCCTTTTTCTCGAGGACATCGGTGAGCGCCCCTACCGCATCGACCGCGCCTTGACCACGCTGCGCGTCGGAGGGCACCTCGATCACGTGCGCGCCGTCGTGCTCGGCCAGTTCACCGACTGCCCGCCCGGCCCGGACGGCGTCGCGGTCGAGCAAGCCATCATCCAAGCGCTTGGCCCGCTTCGCATTCCCCTCGCTCGGGGCCTCGACGCGGGACACGGCGAGCCGAACGCACCCCTGGTGCTCGGCGCAACCGCGCTGGTCGACGCGCGGCAGCCCGCGGCGGTTTTGGAAACGTTCGTGGGTTCGTGACGGCACGCCTGCCCGGGCGCGCTCGCTACTTGCGGGGCGGGGGCTGGTCCGGCTCGTCCACCGGCTCCATGTCCAGCAGTTCGTCGTCGTCCACCGACTCCACGTCGTCGTCCAGATCGTCGATGTACTCGGGCTGCGTCGTGTTCCCGCTCCCCAGCGTGCCCGCCGCAGGGAACTCGTCGGTCGCGGCAGGCACGATCTCCACCGGCTGATGCGGCAGCGCTGCAACTGGCGTCGAGAGCGTCGGCTCTTCGTCGCCGCCCCGTCGGAACGAGATATCCGGCCGGGCGGGACGTTGGTGCACGGGTGCCCCAGCGGGCGGTTCGCCGCCAGGTGCGGCGGGCGCCTCCGATGTGGGCTGAGGCTGCTCGCCCATCGGCTCGGCCGCTTGCTCAGGCATCGGCGGGACCGTGTCGCGCACGGGCGGCTCGGTGGGCGGCCCGCTCGGCGAGGCAGACTCGTCGGCCGCGGGAGGCGACGGCGCGCGGGCCGCCGGCGGAATCTCGGCCTGCGGCTCCAAGTCGTCGGGCCCGGGCGGAAGCAACGACTCGGGTGGCTTGAGCATGTTGGTCTTGGCCCGCTCGAGCCCGGACTGGGCCTCGGGGTCGCCCGGCTTCATCCTCAACACGCGACGCCAGGCGTCCGCTGCCTCGCGAGGATCCGCCAGGCGCTCCTCCCAGAGCCGCGCCGCCTTGCGCGCGAGCTCGGCGCGCTGCGCAGGGTCCTTGCCCCGCAGGATCTGATCCTCGAGAAGCTGCACCATCCCGCGGAAGTCGCGCAGCTGCTTGAGCAGATCGTACAGGTCGTCGGTGATGGACTTGTCGGACGGCGACAGGTCGTGCAAACGCTTCAAGTCATCGGCGGCGCCGCGCAGATCGCCAAGCTTGGTGCGGCGAAGCGTCGCGCGACGACCCACCAGTTGGCGAACCAGGGGACCGTCGAAGACCTGCTCGAGGGCCTTGCCGATGACGTCTTCTGCGCGTTTGACGTCTCCAACCTCGTCGGCCAATCCCTCGAGCGCATCCAGCGTCGAAGGCTCCACGTGCGTGACCAGGGCTTCGCCCATCCACGCGAACGCCTTGTCCGTATCGTTGAGCTCGCGATGGGCGATCGTGGCCGCGCGACGAAGCATCGAGGCACGCGTGCGTCCGCCATCCCGCAGCCCGGAGCTACCGGCGGCCATCGCGTGGGCCAGGGCCGAACGAAGGTCGGTGCTGGAACGCTCGGCGTCACCGTCGGCGGCAGCCTTCTCCAGCATCTCGATGGTGTCGTCGCGAACTCCACCTCCGAGCGCAAGCTCGAACATGGCCTTGACGCGATCGAGTGCGCCGCGCTCGGCAGCCACCTGCGCAGCTCGCGCCAGCGCTGCGAGCCTGTCGTTGGGCGCCTTGCAGCGCCCGACCTGACGCTCGTACAGATCCACGATCGCTGCGGTGTCGCCCAGCAATTGCGCGAGACGCTCGAGCAACGGCTCGACCTCGTTCGGAGGCACGCTCGTCAGGCCCTGCTCGCCGTGCGTGACCGCTTCACCCGGTGCTACGCCTGCCTGTACCAGCACCTCGGCCTGACGAACGTATTCCTCCGCACGCTCGACGCCCGACAGCTCACGCGCCATCGTGTCGTGAGCCGCGCCGAGTGAGTCGAGATCCTTGTTGCGAGAGGCGATCTCCTCCAACTTCTTGACGATCTCGGGCGTAGCGCCGCGAGCCCGGATGAGCTCGACCGCGATCTGCGATGCGTCGGAGTCGCGCCCCATCTCCACGAAGCGCTCGAACGCGCCCTGGAAAGCCTCGTGCTGCTTGCTGGCCGGCGCGAGCGCGTACCAGTCGCGCAGCTTCATCGCCACGATGCCCTTGAAGTTCAGCCGATCGCCGATCTCCACGTACGCGGTCCTGCACTGCTCGTCGCCTTCGTCCGCCAACGACTCGAGCACCGCAAGGCTGTCCTGGCCCCTGCCCAGCCGCTCCTCCATGATCTCGGCGAGCCGACGCGCCAACGACGAGGCTTCCGACGGGTCGCCTTCGACTTCGAGGAGCTTGGCGAGAAGCTGCGCCGTGCGCTCCCAGTCCTCGACGCTCTCGCAGAGCTCCACGAGGCGCGAGATCGCGTCGAAGTCGTCGGCGTCGCTCGCGTGCACGACCTCCAGCGCCTGGATCGCGCCTCGCTTGTCGTCGAGCCGGTCCTGGTACATCTCGGCGAGCCGTCGCGCGATCGCGATCTTGTCCTCGGCCGTGCCGACCAGCTTCAAGTGCCGCTCCAGCGCGCTGGCCGCCTGCTTGTAGTTCTCGCGTCGCTCCTCCAAATCGGCCAGCGCCGCGAGCGCTTCAACGTTGTTGGCGTCGAGGCTCTCGAGCACCGCCTCGTACGCCGCGACCGCCGCGTCCACGTCGTTCAGGTCCGTCGCCAGCACGCCCGCCTCGCGCAGCATGATCTGCGCACGAGCCGTGGCGTCGCTGGTCACCGCTGCCAGCCGGTGCAAAAGCGTCGCCTCCTCCTGGTACTCGGCGCGCTCCCTCGCGTCGTCCGACAACAGCGTCAGCGTCTCGGCGTCGTCACCGTCCTCCAACACCAGCAGCAACGTCTCGCGCGCCGCGTCCATGTCCGACAGCTTCTCGCGCTGCATGTCGGCAGCACGCCGACGCAGCGCCTTGCGCTTGGACGCGTCGGTGAGCTTGGCCGCGCGGCGCAGCAGGAACTGAACCAGATCGTCAGGCCGGTCCGCTTCCTGATAGCGAGCCTCGAGCGCGCTCGCGTACTCGTCGTTCGACGGATCCAAGTCGGCTGCCTGCTCGAGGCGCAGGATCGCGCTGGCTTGGTCTCCGGCGCGCACGAGCAACTCGGCTTCCCTGGCGTGCAGCGCGGCCTGCTGCCGCGGCTCGCCAGCCAAGTTCGCCATCTCGCCCGTGGCATGCGCCGCGTCCTCCCAGCGCTCGGCCTTCTCCCAGCACTTCTCGGCCAGCTCCCAGGCCTTCGCACCACCACCCAGGTCCGCCGCTTCCGCGTAGGCTTCGCCCGCTGCTCCCTGGTCGCCCGTCTTCTCGCGCAGCTCCCCAAGCCTCATCTGCAACGTCAGACGCGTGTCCGCACTGTCGATCGCCCCCACGTTGTCGCTGATGACCTCGGCGGCCAAATCGAAACGATTGCCCTTCTCGAACAGCTTGACCGCCGCCGTGATCGGGTTCTCGTCGCCGAGCATCAGGGTGGCCAGACGACTCCAGGCCTCGCCCGCGGCAACCAGGTCCTTGCGCTTCTGCTCGTGCAGAGCTGCCAGCTTCTTGAGCAGCCCGATCTGCGCTTCCTGGTCGGGCGCATCCATGACCTCCTGGTCCAGCAGCACCGCCAGGTCGTCCCAACGCTGGCCCTTCTCCAAGAGACGACGCAGGTTGTCGCGCACGGAGGGATCGATCTGCGACGCCTGCTTGAGCGCCTGGATCGCACCGTCGAGATCGCGCAACTGCTGCTCGCAGATGTTGGCGACGTTCGACAGGAACTTCTTGCGGACATCAGGACCGATGCTCGGCGCACGCGACGCTGCCTGGTACACGTCGCGCAGCTCGGCGAACTTGCGCTTGGATCGCAGATGCTCGTCGACCCACGCCAGAGCCTCCGGCGATACGGGATCGAGGTGCAGCACCTCCATGTACGTCTGCAGCGCTTCCTTGGCCTGACGCTTGGTGGCGTATTGCTGAGCCTGGTCGAGCAACTGGGCGAGGCGCTCGGGGCTGGGCGGCTCCGCGGGACGATGCTCGAATTGTCCGGAGGGCTCGGGTTGCTGCGGCTCCTGAGCGGGAGCGGGCGCCGAGTGGATCGCCGGGGCTTCCTGACGCGCAGGCTCGAGCGGAGGACGCGCCGACGGCCCGCGTGCGGCCGACACGCCCGCGGCAGCCATGCGCGCCTCAATGTCGGCGGCCATGGCACCGTTGGGATTCGCCGCCATGTAGGCCTGCCACATCGGCGGCAGCTCCGCGTCGCGGCCCAGCTGCATGGCGTAGTGGGTCGCCAGCTGCACCGCCCGATCGTTGCCCGGCACGATGTCCAGCGCCGCTGCCGAGTACGCCAACCCGTGCTCGCCGTCGTACGTCTCGGCCAACGCGACGAACAGCGCCGCACCTTCGTCGCGCTCCTCAGCCGTGACCCCTTCACCCGCGCGAATCCGCTCCAGGATCGTGGAGGCGATCTCCTGCCAGAGCGACGGATCCTCCGGCGCGTACGCCCGCATGTTTCGCAGCGCGTCGGCCGCGCCGGCCAGATCGCGAGCTTGTCGACGCGTGTCCGCCTCGTCGCGGTACAGGGCGAGCTTGCGCTCGGGGTCGGTGACGAGGGCCTGCTCCATGGCGAACAGCGGGATTGCATCGGCCCATTGCTGCATGGACTTGAGGATCTCGCGCGCCGAATAGATCGCGAAGACCGACTGCGGATCGGTCTCGTAGGCCCGCTTGAAATTCTCCAGCGCACGATTGGGCTGCGCCAGCGGCGGCTCGGCCCAAAGCGTTCCGAGCTCCTCGTGCATCGCAGCCAGCTTGGCGATCCACTGCGGATCCTGCGACGCCAACGGCGCAAGCATCTTCACTCGCTTCTCCAACAGCGCCGCCAAGCCCTTCGTGTCGCCCTTCTCGCGGTAGAGCTGCGCGAGACGATCGGCCGCGAGATCCTGCGTCGGGTCCTTCACCACTGCCAGCAGAAGGACCTCTGCCGCGTGGTGCGCGTCGCCGAGCGTGGTGGACCACACGTTCGCGGACTCGCTCAGCCAGTGGCTCGCGTAGGCGGGATCTGGTGTCTCCCTGCCGACTCGTTCCAGCAATGTCGCGTACGATCGGGGATCGCTCGCTCCCGCCTGGTGTGCGTAGGCGAGCGCCTCCTGATCGTGAGGGTTGGCAATCAGACGTTGCACAAGGGCATCGACTTCCCGGGGATCCATGTCGGGGCGCACGCTACCACGCGCGGAAAGCACGCTGCAACGAAGCGATGCGTAGAGTCCAGTTTGCCCGCTCCCGCCTCCGCTCCGCTATTCAAACCGCTCGTACTTCTTCGCTGGCGTCGTCGCTGGCGGCGGCTGCGCGGCGGGCGGCTCCCCAACCGGTTGCGCGGTCGCCGCTGGCACCTGCGTTGCCGACACGCCCGGCGTCTTGCCCGTCCCTTCACCCTGGGGTTCCGGCCGCTTGGCCCTCGGCAACGCCCTGGGCTCCCTGCCCACCACCGGAAGCTCGTCGGTCGACAAGGCCAGCGGCGGCTCGTCCGCGTCGAACTCCCGGGAAGCCTCGGGCTCCGACGATGACGCCGCAGCCGCGGCGGACGAAGACGGCGCCGCACCCCCCACGGCCGTTTCGCGCCCCGCCGACCGGGATGCTTCCAGGCTGGCCGCCAGCGCGCCGGGCGGCTCGACCGACTCCGAACCGCGCCGAACCAGCCACCAGGACGCACCCAGCACCACGCCGACCGCTCCTCCGATCGCGATCGCCCGTGCCCAACGACGCTTTCGCACGGCCGACGGTGCCAGCGTCGGCAGCGGATCCGCACTCATCGCGGCGAGATTTCCGCTGGTCACGACGGACGGGTACGGGAAGTCTTCCGAGAAGTAACGCTCGGCCACGTCCAACGCGCGGATGAAGGCTTCCGCCGACTCGGGCCGGTCACCCGGATCCTTGGCGAGGGCGCGGACAATCACGCGCTCAAGCTGCGCGGGGATGCCGGCGTCCGGCGCCGCTTCCCGGGGCGCGCGCGGCTTGGCCTTGATGTGCCGCGCCATCACCACGACCGCGTCCTCGTCGTCGAACGGCGGTACGCCCGTGACCATCTGGTAGAGCAGCACCCCCAGCGAATACAGATCGCTGCGCGGGTCCAAGGGCTTGCCCTGCGCCTGCTCCGGCGACATGTAGCGCGGCGTTCCGAACACCGTGCCGGCCTGCGTCTCGAGCACGCCCATGGCCTGCTCCTCGCGCACCATCTTCGCGATGCCGAAGTCCAGCAGCTTGCAGATCTCGCGCGACGGCGTGCCGGCCGCGTCCGGCACACAGGTCAAGAACAGGTTGTCGGGCTTCAGATCGCGATGGATGATCCCCTTGGCGTGCGCTTCCGCCAACGAGGTCAGCGCGTCGCGCGCAAACCGAACCGCTTGCGACGGCGCCATGCGCCCCACGCGCTGCATGCGCGAGCCGAGGGACTCGCCCTCGAGCAGCTCCATCGCCAGGAACACCGAGCCGTCCTCCGCCGAGCCGAAGTCGTAGATCGTAACGGTGTGCGGCGAGACCAGCTGGGACATCGCACGCGCTTCCCGCTCGAAACGCGCCCTGGCCTCCACCTCGGCCACCCGATCGTAGCGCATGATCTTCAGCGCTACCCAGCGCCCCACCGTGTTCTGCCAAGCGCGATAGACCGCCCCCATCGAGCCGGTCCCCAACCGCGACATGACGATGAAGCGCCCCGCCACCGTTCGCCCCAGAGAT
>JAJZQG010000210.1 GCA_021847645.1 Myxococcales bacterium | reverse complement strand
GCATGCTGGCCGACGGGTACCATCCGCGCGATCAGCGCTTCCAGATACCTGGGAGCCCGCTGCATCTTCATGTGCAGCCGCATCGCGCTGAGTCTGGGCCCTCCCGCAGCTTCCACGACAGCCACCGATTGCCGTAGCGGCAGGTCGCATCCGACATGAACGAAGACGAACCGAAGCAGGTCCTCGGCGCTCCTGACCTTGGCGTTGCCGTACTGCACCTCGAGCATCTTGTGCTCACGCGCCAGTTGTTCGTAGTCCTCGGGCAGGTAGCTCAGAAGCTGCTGCCAGTCGTTCCGCCAATCGGGCCTGGGCTGGGGGACGGCGGTCGTGCTCATGCCAGCCCCTTGCCGGATGTCTCCGAGCTGGGCCAAGAAAACTGCTAACAGCTATGGGGATTGGGGGGGGGCGGAGTCGTCCGCGCGGAGCCGCAGGAGGACGAGGAGCTGAGCGCGCGAGGCGGCGGATGTCAGCCGCTGTTGCGCTTGGCGAACAGGTCGCCGAAGGTGCCGAACTTGGATTCGCGAGCGACCTTGGAGCGGTACTCGTTGTAGGCGGCCTTTTCGGAGTCTTCCTTCAGGGCGCGGATGGACAGCTTGCACTCGCCGCGACGAGGGTCGAGCTCGATGACCTTGGCTTCGAGGACGGTGTCGACGGGGAATTCCTTGCGCAGGTCGGTGCCGCGGGCCGTGCCTGTGTGGCCTGCGGGGATGAAGCCGCGAGCTGCGCCACCGGTGACGCCCAGGATCCGCACGACGAGTCCAGCGGGCTCGGCGGAGACGACGGCGACGCGGACGGTGCGATGCGGGGCGACCTTCTGCGGGGGCTCGGTTTCATCGCCCTGTGGGGATGGGTGCAGGGCGATCTTGCGTTGACCTGGATCGAGGTGCACGACGACGACGTCGATTTCGTCGCCGATGTTGAGGATCTCGGAGGGATCATTCACACGGCGAAGGGAGAGGTCACCGGTACGGATGAGGCCGTCGATGCCGGGGGTCAGCTCGATGAAGGCGCCGAAAGGCTGCATGCGTGCGACGCGGCCCTTGTGGCGGGTGCCGATGGCGAACTGCTCGGCAGCTTTCTCCCAGGGATCGCTGCTGGCGGCCTTGCGGCTGAGCCACAGCTTGCCCTTTTCGTCGATACGAAGCACCTTGACGTCGACGCTCTCGCCGGGCTTGAACTGGGTGGACAGGCGCGAGGAGCGGTCGTGGCTGGCCTCGGTGATATGGATGAGGCCCTCGACGTTGCCGGCGGAGGGGATAGCGACGAAGACGCCCCACTCGACGACGCTGCGGACGACGGCTTGGACGACGGAGCCGGGTTCCAGGAGGGCCAAGGCGTCGCGGCGGGCGGCGGCGGCTTCCTGCTCGAGGGTTTCCCTGCGGGACAAGACGATTTCGCGGCCGTTCTTGGCGTACTTCACGACCTTGAACGGGAAGCGCTTGCCGACGAGGTGGCCGAGGTCGGCGCCGAGGCGAAGGTCGACGTGGGAAGCGGGGGCGAAGGCGCGGAGGCCCGAGATATCGACCTCGACGCCACCCTTGATCACGCCGGTCACCAGACCAAGGACCGGATCGCCCGAGGTGAGAGCAGCCTCGGTAGGCGCCTTGGCAGCTTCCGCGCGATCGGCGTTGTGGGTGAGCACGAGCATGCCGCCGCGCGAGCCGTCGCCGTGGACATTGGCGACGAAGTGGTCGCCGACCTGGGGGACGTTCTCGGGGGAGAGCTCGAGGCGATCGAAGATGGCGAGGGCCTTGCCGGACAGGTCGATGACGATGGCGTCGTCGCTGATGTCGATGACGCGGCCGAAGACCTCCTCGCCGACGCGGAAGGCGGGGCGCTCGCGTTGCGGCGGGCCGGAGCGCTGGGGCTTGGAGTTGTGGGCCCGGCCGGCTTCGGCCTGGAGCTGGGGATCCTGGGGGGAGTCGGCGGCGCCGGGCTTCTTCTTGCGGCGCTTGCGCTTGGACTTGCCGGAGGCGGCGGCGACCTCCACTTCGGTGGTGGTGCGTTCGTGGTGGGCCGGGCCGTCGATGCGATTGCCGATGTCATCGCCGGGCTCGAGATCGTCATCGTCCCAAGCGGTTTCCGCGACGGACGGGATGACAGGCCGCGGCTGCTCAGGGACGTTGGGTTGAGGGGACGTGGCTGCGAGAGCCTCCGTGGGGGACTGCTCGTGGGTCGGTGCGGAGGGGATCTGGGGTTCGACGGTGGCAGCGGTCGTATCCGGTCCAGAGATGGACGGCTCGGAGACTGCTGGGGAATTGGTGTCGTTTGTGTCGGTGCTCATCGCACGCCTCGGAGATTAGGGGCTGGGTACTCTAGCGCAAGGGTAGGGGGTCTGCGAGGGCGAATCATCAGCCGCAGACACGATTGCGGCCGGATTGCTTGGCTCGGTACAGGTTGGCGTCGGCCTTTGCGAACAGGGAGTCGGCCGAGTCGGTCGCTTCGAGGGAGGTGACGCCCAAGCTGACGGTGACGGGGATCGAGACGGTGTCGAAGGAGAACTCGCTGGTCTCGACCAGCTTGCGGACCTTCTCGGCGACGGCGCTTGCCTCGCGACCACTGGTCTCGGGCAAGATGAGGGCAAACTCCTCGCCGCCGACACGGGCGAAGATGTCTTCGCGACGGATGTTGACGCGCACGAGCGAGGCAAGTTGGCGCAAGACGGCGTCGCCGGCGATGTGGCCGTAGGTATCGTTGACGGACTTGAACAGGTCGATGTCGAACAGCATGAGGGAAAGCAAGCGAGCGTAGCGCTTGCAGCGAGAGACTTCGCGCTCGAGGGTCTCGTGGAAGAAGCGCTTGTTGTGGATCCCGGTCAGACCGTCGTAGGTCATCAGGCGGTAGATTTCCTCGTGATACGAGGTCTCCACGCTACCGCCTTCGAGGAACTTGAGGATGGCACGACCGATCTTGATTTGGTCGCCGTCGCGCAGAGGGCGATCGGTGACGGTCTCGTCGTTGACGTAGGTGCCGTTGGTGGAGCCGAGGTCGATGGCGTGCCAGCTATCGTCGGACCAGACGATGCGGGCGTGGCGTCTGCTGACGGACTCCTGGTCGATGGGGAAATCGCAGTTGGGCTGGCGGCCGATTTCGACGGCGTCGTTGCGGCCGAGCGCGACCCGGCGCCCGAGCTCGGGGCCGTAGATCATCACGAGACACGCTTCGCGCTGGGAGGTATCCCGCTTGGGGACCGACGCGGGATTCAGCACGGTCACCACGGTTCGTTCGTCGTCTTCAGCGCGGCGTGACACGATTCGCGATACCCGGTGGAGGTTACAGCGACTGATCATAGGATCGTTGGCGGGATTTCAACAGTGGCTTGTGACGGGCGGGCGCAGCCGTATGCTGGGCGGGGTCGGATGCAAAAGGGCACACGGACACAATATGCAAGGGGCAGCTGGCGAACCTGGGGGGCGGTGGTGCTGGCGGCTGTGGGGTGCGCGGGGACCGGGCCCAAGGCGGCCGCGGAGCGGACGGTCGTGCGTGCCGAGACGTTCTGGATGCGCTACGTGCAGCCGGGGGACGCGGAGGAGGCGCGACCCGGCGCACCGAAGGCGTTGCGCGGAAGACTGTTTGCGATTCGGGTCGACGATGGTTGGCTGACCACGTCGACGTGGGTGAAGTGTCCGTTGGAAGGCAGTTACCACTACGAGCCGATGACGACGTCGCCGCCGGAGGTGGAGCTGTGGACAGTGGAGGACGCGGCCCGGTTCCTGCCGCATGGCTACCAGTTTTTCGCGGACAAGTTGGCGCACGGAGGGACGGTGCGGATCCGGTATGTGGTGGCGGGCCGGTACGTGCTCGACGGCGGAGAAACGAGAACCGCGGGGATCGTGTGCAATGCGGCGACGCACTATGCGAAGACGATCGTGGTGGGGGCGTATCGCGTCGAGCTGACGGAGGGGCGGGCACGGCCGGGGGTGCCGCGGACGGGGGCCACGCGGGTAGAGGTGGAGGGGGCGCTGGAGGAGTGTGCGAAGAAGGTGAAGGGGGCGACGGGTCCGATCGCGGGCTGCGAGGTGCCGCTTGCGTACGAGCTGCGCGAGTTGGCGCTGACGCGTGGCGCGGCGAAGCTGTACGTGAGCGACGCGGCGGGGCCGCAGGAGATCCCGTCGCCGGCCACGATGCCGCGAGCGGTGGATGCGGGCGGCGGGGCGAGGGTCGATGGGCGGGCGGGCGGGGCATCAGCGGCGCGGTCTCCGCCAGCGGCAGCCCGGGAAGCCGACCCAGGGTGGCTGGCCGGGCGCTACGCGGTGCGGGTTGGGGTGCAGCCCCGCTGATTCGGCCAACCCGGTTGACGCTCGCCAGACTTCGTCGGAACATTCCTGATCTCAATGAGCGACGAACTGTCATCGCAGTTGGCCGTGTCGTGGAGCTACCGGCTGGAGCGTCGGGCCGGCAAGGGGGCGACCAGCGAGGTGTGGCAGGCGCACGACGAGCGGACGCACGCGCGGGTGGCTCTGAAGGTGGCGCGGTCGCCCGAGCAGGCCACGCTGCTCGCTGACGAAGCGGAGGCGCTGTGGCTGGCAGCGTCGCCGAGAGTCCCCGGGTTGGTGGACGTGGGGAGGGTGCCGCGAGGGGCGAGCGGCCTGGTGGCGGGGGCGGCGTATCTGGCGTGCGAATGGGTCGATGGCGAGTCGCTGGATCCGCGCGTCGAGCAGGCGGACCGAAGGAAGTTGGCGCTCGCGGTGGCCAGGGATGTCGGCGAGGCGATCGCGCATCTTCACCAGGTCGGGGTGGCTCACGGTGATCTGAAGCCGCAGAACGTCATCGTCGATCAGCGTGGGGGCGAGTGGAGGGCCACGCTGATCGACCTGGGATTTTCCATGGAGGCGGCGGGAGAGGGGATTCGCGGTGCGACGCCGAGGTACCTCCCGCCGGAAGCGGCGTCCGGGCAATCGACGCCTTGGACGCGCGACGTGTTTGCGTTGGGGTTGATGATTGCGGAGTTGGTGAGCGAGAGCGTGGAGCAGGCGTCGGACCCTTGGGGGGCGCTGCGATCGGTGCCGTTGCCGAGGCCATTCGACCGCTGGTGTGCGGCGCTCACGGCGGCGGAACCGTCGGCACGACCGAGCGCGGAGTGGATCGCGTCGTGTGCGCGCGACGAGACGGGCGGTGTGCAGCACGACCCGGGCACGGGCGCGCGTCGCGTTCGCGCGAGCTACCTGCGGCTGCGTCGGCAGGAGCTTCGTCGTGCAGCGCACGCGGACGAGGTTCGGCTGGCGAGTGGGGTGGCTCCGTGGCTGGGGGAGGCGCTGGCGATGGAGCGTCGACTTGCGGCGCTCAGGGGCGAGGCGGTTGGGCGGGAAGCGGTGACGCTTGCGCCGCTGCCGGCAGGGGATCGTGTGAGGTGGCTGCTCGGGCTGGTAGGCACGGCTGCTGCGGATTGGGTGCAGGAGCCGTGGATGCTGGCGATGAGCGAGGTGGAGTTCGCCTCGGGGTTGGAGAGCCTAGCGGCGCGAGTTCCGCCGGCGGCTTGGTCGCAAGCGGATCTGGCTCGGATGGGAGGCGAGACGGCGCACGACGCGACGCCGTGGGATTCGGCGGACGCGAAGGACGACGTGTTGCTGGCGCTGTCGCTGTCGTCGCATCCGGTGGGCACGCGTGCGGTGCTGGCAGCGGAGCAGCGGGCGCTGGCGGGTGAGCTGCCGGTGAGACTCGTACGGCTCGTGGCGCGCACGCTGGCATTGCGGGGCGAGGCAGGTCGGGCGCTCGCGGTGTTGGCCGGGGTCGACGAGCCGGAGGCGCTGGTGGACCGCGCGGAGCTGCTGCGCCGGACGGGCGAGCGCGATGCGGCTCGGCGCATTGCGACGTCGGTAGCTCGATCGGGGCACGGTGGGACGGACCGTGCGGTGGGAGTCCTGGCGCGGCTGCTGGTGGACGAAGGCCTGAACGAGGAAGCGCTCGCGGTGGCATCGACGGGCCATGGGCCGTCGGTGGAAGAAGCGCGGGCGCTGGCGCACTTGGGGTTGGGCAATCGGGACGGGGCGTTGCAGGCGGTGGCTGCGGGGCTGGCGCTTGCGACGGACGAGGAGTCACGAGCGCGGCTGGAATGTGTGCGTGGCATGGAGGCGCACGCGCGCGGCGAGGCCGTGGAGGCTCACCGGTGGTTCGCGAAGGCGTCGGAGCACGCGACGCGAGCTGGCGCGGTGGTGGAGGAGGCGACGTACCGGACCGGGCTGGCAGCGGCCGCGGTCGATGCGGGGATGGTGGCGGACGCTCTGGAGGCATCGACGCGGGCAGCGTTGCTGTGGGAGCACCTGGGCCGATTGACGTCGCTTGCGTATGCGTTGCTCGCGCAAGGCGCGGCGTACGCGCTGGTCGGGGCTCGGCTCGATGCGCGGCAGGCGGGCGAGCGAGCGCGGGATGGTGCACGGCAAGGGCGTGACGAGCGTGCGGAGGCGTTCGCGTGGATGCTGTTGGCCGACGCTTCGGGCGATGACACGCGCGAGCAGCGCGAGGCGGCGTCGGAGGCGTGGCGAATGCTGGGGCGCCGGGCGCTGCCCGACGACGAGCTTCGAGCGGCGGCGCGCATGCTGAGGGCATCGGGGCTGAGCGACGAGCAGATGCGGGCCTACGATGCGATGGCGAGAGAACGAGGGCGCGGCAACACGGCGCTGTGCGACTGGTGGGCGGCGCGGGCGGCCGTGGCGCTTCGGGGAACGTCCGTGGGCAGGGACGCGGACGTCGTGTCGAGCGCGCTGCGCGTGGTGCGCACCGCGGCGCCGGTGGGGGCGAAGGGGCCAGCGATCCACGCGGCTCGGCTTCTGGCGATTCGCGCGGGAGACGGAGACGCGGTCCGCTTGCTGACGGCGGCGCAGGCGCAGCTGGCGGCACGGCTGCAGGAGCACGTTCCCGATCGTTTGCGCGAGCATCTGTCGTCGGTGCCGTGGGTGACGTCGATCGAGGGCTGGAAGGAGCCTGGCGTATCGGGGCAGCAAGCGCGCAACCTGGAGGCGATGATCCGGTCGCTGGCGACAGATGGCAGCCTGAGCGGGCTGCTGAAGCAAGTGCTCGACGCGCTGGTGCTGTGGACGGGGGTCGAGCGCGGGTTGCTGCTGCTGACGGCGCCCGGGGACCAGCTCGTGGTGAGAGCGGCGCGGAACCTGGCGCGCAGCGATCTGCCGGCGGAGCAGTTGGAGCTTTCGCAATCGCTGGCGCGTCGCGCGTTGGCGAGCCGGGAGCCGGTGGTGGCGGTGGACGCGAGCGGCGAGATGTCGGAAGCGCACGCGAGCGTGCACGCGCTGGGGCTGCGCAGCGTGCTGGCGGTGCCGCTGATCGCGCGCGGGGAGGCGCTGGGTGTCGCCTATCTCGACGACCGGGTACGGCGTGGGGCGTTCGGCGCGGAGGAGCTCGGGTGGGTCAAGCTGATGGCGAGTCTGGCAGCGGTGGCCATTGCCGACGCGCGCGATCAGCTGATGTTGCGTCGGGCGGCGCGCAGCGCGAAGCGTGCGCAGGAGCGGCTGTCGCAGGTGCTCGCCCAGCGGGAGGCGGAGCTGGATCGGACGGCGCGCGAGCTGGAGCGAACGAAGTCGGCGTCGCCGCACCGATACCGGTATGACGCGATCGTGGGACGCAGCGAGGCGATGCGCGCGATGCTGGACCTGGTCGATCGGGTGACGCCGACGGCGGTGCCGGTGCTGATTCAGGGCGAGTCGGGGTCGGGCAAGGAGCTGGTGGCGCGGGCGCTGCACGACAACGGGCCGCGGGGCAAGGGGCCCTTCGTGACGGAGAACTGCTCGGCGATCCCGGAGCCGCTGTTGGAGTCGACGTTGTTCGGCCACGTGCGAGGGGCGTTCACGGGAGCGGATCGGAACCGCGTGGGCCTGTTCGAAGCGGCGGACGGGGGGACGCTGTTCCTGGACGAGATCGGCGAGATGCCGATGACGATGCAGAGCAAGCTGCTGCGGGTGTTGCAGGACGGCGAGGTGCATCCGCTCGGAAGCTCGCGGTCGCGCAAGGTGGACGTGCGCGTGATCGCTGCGACGAACCGGGATCTGGCGGGGGCAGTGCGCGAAGGCAGCTTCCGGGAGGATCTGTGGTTCCGGATGAACGTGGTGAGCATCGCGGTGCCGTCGCTGCGGGAGCGGCGGGACGACATCCCGCTGCTGGTTGCGCACATGCTGCGCGTGCACGGAGCGGGACGATCGGTGCGAGTGTCATCGGAGGCGATGGGCAGGCTCACGGCCTACTCGTGGCCGGGCAACGTTCGCCAGCTGGAGAACGAGGTCCGGCGGGCGCTGGTGTTGTGCGACGAGGTGATCCGCACGGAGCACCTGACGGCGGAGGTTCGCGGGGGCGGTGCGGGAACGGGGGAGCAGGCAACGGGGCTGGACGTGCGGGCGCGGGTGGATGCTTTGGAGCGCGAGCTGGTGCGGGAGGCTCTGGAGCGAACGCGAGGCAACCAGACGAAGGCCGCGCAGCTCTTGGGGCTGTCGCGGTTCGGTCTGCAGAAGATGATGAAGCGTCTGGCGGTGCGGGGCGAGTGAGTCGGGCCGCGAGTCAGATGTTGCCGCGTTCGAGCTCGTGGAAGAGCGATTGCATGTTGGGTCTGGCTCTCATGGGCGTGCAGAAGTCGGTGGCTGCCAGGATGAGCTCCTGCTCGAGGGCGTCGGCCTGGCGCACGAGGTCGGCGGCCCTGGCCTGGGTGCCTGCGAGCTCCTCTTCGGAGGACTGCTCGAAGCGCGTGAGACCGGCGCGAATCTCGTTGAGCTGGTACTCGAGGTCGGTCACCACGCCGTCGAGCGAGTCGGCTTCGGCCTCGAGCCGCTGTTGCTCATGGCGCGCCTGGAGCCACAGCTCGACCAGCTGCGCCGCGGTTCCGTAGGCCTCGGCGAGCTCGGCGAAGGGCTCGACGAACGCGCAGCGTCCTTCCCAGGAGATGAGCTGGGCGTGGGCGTGGCGGTATCGCTCGCGCGCGGCGTCGCAATCCTGTCCTGCGAGCTCGGCCTTGGTTCGCGCATCGCGTGCTTGCTGGCGGGCGCGGGACACGTCGATGCCCAGGGCGTCCATCGCGTTGCCGAAGCGCTGCCGGCCCTCCCGCAGCTTGGCATCCAGAGCAGCGAGCTTGCGCTGCTCCTTGACGGCGTCGGAGCGGTGCAACCCGATGTCGCGCACCAGGCGCTGGATGCGGATGAACAGCTCCTTGACGTCGGGCGGCGGGGCCTTGCCGAAGGCGCGGGTGAGCATCTGCTCGAAGATCAACGTGCGCCGCGCCCAGCGGTCGAGCGACACAGGCGGCAGCGTCTCGGGCGGCTCCTCGTCCTGGATGGTCACGACGGTCTGGGGATCGGGCGGCAGCTCGACGCGCATCCGGCCGGCGATCTCGATGAGGTATTGCAGCACACGGTGGGCGTCGACCGGGCGCTCGACGGGTGTCTTGGCCATCAGCGATCGCACCAACGACTCGAGCTGCTCCGGGGCGTCGGGGCGCTTGGAGCGAAGCGGCGGCGGCGCCTCGCGCATGTGCTTGGCAAAGAACTGGCCGACGTCGCCCGCGTCGAACGGCAGCTGTCCGGCGGCCATCTCGAACAGGATCACGCCGAGCGCGTACAGGTCGGCGGAGTGGCCGGCGTCGATGCTCGTGATGCGCTCGGGCGCCATGTACTGCGGGGTGCCGAAGACATCGCCGGCGTTGGTGAGACGATCGTCGTGCAGCGAGCGCGCGATGCCGAAGTCCAGCAGCTTGATCAGGGGAGGCCCGTGGTCCGTCGTGCAAAGGAAGACGTTGTCGGGCTTGAGATCGCGGTGGATGACGTCGAAGTCGTGGGCGCGGGCCAGCGCGCGCGTGATCTGCACGGCGACCTGCATCATGAGATCCAGGGGCATAGGACCACGGGCGATCTCCGCCGAGAGAGTTTCGCCGGTCAGGTACTCCATGACCATGTAGGGGAGACCGTCGGGTGTGTCGCCGTGGTCGAGGATCTCGACGATGTTGGGGTGGGACAGCTTCTGGGTGGCCTTGGCTTCGCGCAAGAAGCGTTCGCGAACGACCTTGTTGCGCATCAGCGAGGAGCGCATGATCTTGACGGCGCAGGGCCGGTCCACGAGGCGGTGGTGGGCTAGGTATACGGTGCCCATGCCGCCTTCGGCGATGACGTCAGTGATCTCGTATCGTCCGGCGAGGGTGCTGCCGATGCGAGGGTCCTTGGTGGCGACCAGAGCGGTGCCGTCGACGAAGCAGGACTTCGCGTGGTCGGGATAGCGCAGGTTGCAGCGCGGACAGGCCTTCATGCTAGCGGTGGTTGGCGGGGAGGCATCACGGGGGCCATTCGCGATCATGATACATGGGCGGCTGGTGCATGTCCGGACGAGTTGGCGCGGGTGATGGGGCGGTGACGATCAGGTGCACGTCGAGGCGTCGGGCAATGTGCTGATCCCTGCTGTGCCCAGCGCTCCGCTAGGCACGACACACCTTGCCGGCGCGAGGCAGGGAGATCCTTGGGTCACGTCGGGGTTGCACGGGGCGCCCTCGGCAGCAGGCGTGACGCACGTGCCCGTCTTGTCGCCGGCGGACGCTCTCACGCACATCCCGCCGTTCTGGCACTCGGCATGGGCCGTGATCGGCGCGGAGCCGATGTCTCCGCACGCCGCCCCGTCGCCCACCAGTTGCATCTTCTGGCAGGTGCCCACTCCGCTCCCCTTGGCCGTGGGGATGCAAACCAGTCCGCGTGAACCGTCGCAGTTGGCTGCCGTCTTGCGCGACGCATCGCATGCGGCCCCTACGGTCGTTCCCTGCGGCTTGCACGTGCCGGCCGTGCTGGATTGCGGATTGTCGCCGACGCAAGCAAGTCCGGCCTCGCATGGCATGTGTCCGGTCAGGCAGCTGCCGCCGCTCGCGACCCAGGCCGCGCACGTGCCCGCCGTCGCCGTCGCGGGAATCGCACAAGCGAGATTGCGCCCGCAGTCAGCCTGGGCCTCGCAGCTGGCCCCGACCATTGGCAGCGGCTGACACGTGCCGCAAATGGCGTTCTTGGAGACGGCGCAGAAGGTGGTCGCACATTGTCCCGACGCTCCGCACGCTGCGCCCGTCTGAAGCGATCCCGCTGGCGGCGCACAGGCCGCAGTCGGGTTGTTGTCCTGCAGGTCCGTGCAGCTCTCGCCGGGATACGCGGCCGCACACGCTTCCGCACGGTCCGGGGTGCTCGCCTGTCCGTTGGCGCTCAGGGCGCTCACGCACGTCAGCGCCGTGCGCGTCTCACAAGCCGAGAGCGTTCCGTAGCTCTTGGTGATGCCGAACGACGGCGCGCAGCTGTCGCGAAGTGCGCACAGCGCATGAGCCAGATGCGCGCACGCGGTCTGCGGGCTCGTCGTGCTGCCCGATCCGCCGGGGCTGCTGGAAGTGCTTCCCCCGCAGGCGGCGAGGCTGGCCGCCACGGCTGCTGCTGCGATGAACCGGAAGACGGACTTGCTCATTTCATTCGCCCCTTATTTCCCTCTGAGTCGATGGCGCAGGCCCGACCGACGCGACGGTCGTGCCCGAGTGTCTCCCTCGAGACGACGGGATTCATGGCCTTACGACCCGCCCCGCGCAAGCACCATCACCGGGCGCAGGCGCATGAGAAGGTCGGGAGTGATCTCGATGACCCGGCGCCGCAGCGCGACTTCTGTTTCGCCGAGGTCTACTCGGCGCAAGTTGCCGAAGCGTTCCACAGACGAACGCGAGCAAGTGTGCGCGACGCCCCTCCGGACCGCCACCGATGCTAAACAGGATCACGCGGAGCCGAGGCCAATCTTCAGGGCCAAGCAACCGGCGAAGCCGGAGCCATCAAGCGCCGGCAGAGCCAGGGCGAGCGTGAGCTCGCCCGCGGCGGTCGCACTCGGCGCGAGTTCGCAACGACTCGGACCCGCGAGCGGCCTTGCCCCGTGTACCCCCAGCTGAAGCTGGGGGCATGCAGGGTTGGCGCGGTTGGCAGCCTGGATTGACTCGCGCAAGCCCGCAAGCGGGCTCCTCGTGGCGGGCATCGCGCGATGCTCGCCGTTCAGTCCTTGCGGCGCGAGCTCTCTCGAATCCTGCGAGCCCGCCGGCAGGCGGGCTTGAAGTGCCGTAGCCATCGTCGCGGTGCAAGAGCGGCCCCTTGATGCCCCGCACTTTGGGTGGTGCAGGCGCGGCCTGCGAGTGCGGGGTGTTAAGGAAGGGCTGGCGCGCAGGGCGTATCCATGGCGTCAGTGGGCACAGACGGACCGTCGCCCTCGCTGCGCCAGATGCTCAGGGCTCTCATTGCGCTGGCTCAGTCCGGATGGGTCCTGATGGTCGAAGCTGGCCGTATCCATGCCGACTGAGCCGTGATAGCGCTGGAGCCATGGCTCGCTCAAAGAATGGCCAGGCGATACGCGCGTCCCAACGGACTGACGAGAAGCTCGTGCAGCTGGCGGAGTTTCTCGAGGAAGCCGTCGCACAATCCGACCTGGCAACGTGGCGACGCGGGCGCGCGGTGCTCGGCTACATCCACGGCAGGTCGACGGCGGAGCTGACCGAGGAGCTGGACGTGTCCTTGTCCGCCGTGAAGAAGTGGATCCGTTGGTATGACGTCGACGGTGTTCAAGGGCTCTGGACTCGCTGTGCGCCCGGGGCTCCGCACCGTCTGAGCGACGAGCAGCTGACGCAGCTCAAGCAGGTCATCAAGGCCGGTTCTCAGGCTGCTGGCTTCACCGCCGGCGTGTGGAACGGTCCCATGGTGCAGCACTGGATCGAGGAGCACTTCGGTGTGAGCTACCACAAGCAGCACATCCCTCGACTGCTGCATCGCCTGGGATTCTCCGTTCAGCGCCCCCGCAAGTTGCTTGCTCGCGCTGACGCCGAGGCTCAGCAGCAATGGCTGGAGGTACGGCTGCCCGCGATCAAAAAAAAGTCGCCGACTGCCGCGGGGTCCTCGTCTTCGAGGACGAAGCCAGCTTCTGGCTCGACGCTACGCTGCATCAGACTTGGTCGCCCATTGGCGTCCAACCCCGCGTCCCCACGTACGGACTGCGCAAGACCGCCCATGTGTTCGGCGCAGTAGCGGTAGACGACGCCGCAACTCATCGACAATCAGGTCTCGCGATTCCGCAGTCCATAGCTGCCGTCGCGGTCGCCAAGATACGCTCCGGCGTTGACCGGCTCGGACAGCTGCGCCTGTCTGTCCCCCGGGCCCCAGATAGCACGCCCCAGTTGCAGGATTCGCGGCTTCCCATGCCCATCTCGGGTATGGTTTGAGGCCGACGAGCCCCTGACCCGGCCACCACCGGCCCCAGAAGGCTCCATCTCAACGTGATCCTGTTTAGGCTCTTCGGCGCTGTCGCCAAGGTCTTCGCACGTGTCGTCGACCGGTTCTACGCCGACCGCGCCCGAGCGGCCGGCATCGAGTCGCCCAAGACCGGGATGCTCAGGTCGTGATCCGGGGCGGGCAGGTGTTGCTGGGGGCCGTGCCGTTCGACCAGAAGACGCTGCGCCAGTTGGGCCGGGTGCTCGCCGCCGTGACCTTGGATTGAAAGGCCTGCCGTCAGGCCGATACACGTCGCCGAGAAAGCTGCGACGTCGCCGAGGAAGCTGCGACGTCGCCGAGGAAGGTATTCGGCGGAGAGCCGAGCATTCGCGCGGAGCCATCTGCCGCGATCGAGCTGCCGTTGGGGCGCACGTGGCTGCCGGATCACGAGACTGGCTGACCGGTGCCCGCCATGCTGACAGGTTTGGGCGGGATGGGTGCTCACGGGCTGTCGGTCCTCGTCGAGCCACGCGAAGGCGAACGTCGCGCGTCGGCTGTGGCGGAGTGGCGGCCGCCACGATCGGGGTGGCGCCCGCCAGGCGATGATGATCGGCCGAGAACTCGAGGCGAATCGTTTCAGCGAGCCGGTGTCCAGCGCACTCGACGGGTGGCGGCCGCCACCCAGTGCGCGCTGCAACTCGGCGGATTGCGGTGTGTCCGAAGCTGGCATGGTTCTTCCGATGGCGGGGCGGCATGCCAGCTCCTGCCGTCCAAGCCCCACGTCAGCTCTGCCTGCCGTCCCACTTGCCCGCCAACGGCAAGCCGCACTTCGACTATCGGCGCCGGGCGCCCGAATCGACTGCCTTGTACGGCATCGTGCACGAGCATCTCGAGGCGTTCCTCCAGCACGCACGCGAGACGTACGCACGGCCGCTCCCGAGGTATGTCGAGCGAGAGCTACGCAGCTACTTGAAGTGTGGCCAGCTCCGAGAGGGCTTCACGCGCGTTCGATGTCCCCGATGCCGGCACGAGTTTCTCGTTGGCTTCTCCTGCAAGGGGCGGGGGCTATGCCCGTCGTGCTCCACGCGGCGCATGACCGCGACCGCGGCGCACATGGCGACCAGAGTGTTGCCAGACGTGCCCGTGCGCCAGTGGGTGCTGAGCGTGCCGCGCGAGATCCGCGGCTTGCTTGCAGCCCAAGCACTGGTGCTCTCGTCGGTGCTGCGGATCTTCCTGAGCGTGGTGACGAGGTGGTACGAGCGCGAGGCGAAGCTCGCTGGGGTGGTCGGGCCGAAGGCGGGGGCAGTTGCGTTTCCCCAGAGATTCGGTGGCTCATTGAATCTCCACGTTCACTTTCACGACGTCCATCTGGACGGCGTTTTCGCGAAGGACGCAGACGGCAAGGTGTCTTTTTACCCGTCGCGAGCGCCCGCGCAAACCGAGATCGCGAGCATCGCCGCGGAGGTGGGACGCCGCGTGAAGAAGATGCTGCAACGCCGCGGGCTGCTCCGCTCCGAGCCTGACGACGCCGAGCCCGAGGCCCAGTCCGCGATGGACGCATGCATGCAGGTCGGCCTGTCACGTGGGTCGTTCCAGCGTATCGATCTAAAGGCGAGCGCGGCCGGGACGAACGAGTTCGACGCCCGCTTCGATCACAGGAAGCGCAGTCCGTGGAGCGCGGAGGCCGACGGCTTCAGTGTAGACGCGAGCGCACAGATGCGGGCGGGCGACGCGGAGGGTCGAGAGAGGTTGGTTAGGTACTGCGCGAGGCCCACGCTGAGCTTGGAACGGTTGTCGGTCCTTGCAGATGGGAGAATTGCCTATCGCGTCAAGTATCCGCGGCGCGGAGGAAGAACCCATCTCGTCGTGAGTCCCATGGAGTTCATGGCGCGGATCGCCGCGCTCATTCCTCCGCCGAAGTATCCATTGACGAGGTACAGCGGCGTGCTCGCGCCGGCCTCGAAGTGGAGAGCGCTTGTAGTCCCTCGCGCCACGGCCGCTGTGTGCGCGCATGCGTCGCCGCCATCGGCGTCCCAGCCGTCGCAGCGGTCGCAGGCGCCGACGGTGGTCGAGCCAACGTCAGGCGACGGCGAGCAGCCGCGGACATCCAAGGTCTCGCCGGCACTGACGCCGATGAGTCGCGACACGGTAACGCCTGGCGTAGGCGCAGCGTTGCTCCATGGCGCGAGTGCCCACGGCGCGAGTGCTACACCGGCAAGCGGATCGCGCGAGAAGTTCCGAGGACGACGAAGCACGTCGTACATCGACTGGGCGTCGCTGATGAAACGAAGCATGGGCATGGACGTACTTTCGTGTCCAAAGTGCGAGGCCCGCATGCAGCCCGTTGCCGTGATCACGGAGCGGGAGGTGATCGAGAAGATCCTCGTGCACCTCCGGTTGCCCCTACATCCCGAGCTGCTCGATGACGAGGCGACGGTAGCGTACGACGTGACCGATGAGCCGGTGCTGGATGCGAGCTGGCGTCCGGCCGATGATGACGGGTGGCCCGTGGAGCGCGGACCGCCAGCGGAATGGGACGGGGTCGATCCGCCGGCGCCGCCGGG
>JAJZQG010000209.1 GCA_021847645.1 Myxococcales bacterium | reverse complement strand
AACCGGCGGCTCGAGTGGAACCGGCGGCTCGAGTGGAACCGGCGGCTCGAGTGGAACCGGCGGCTCGAGTGGAACCGGCGGCTCGAGTGGAACCGGCGGAACCGCGGGCACAGGTGGAACCGGCGGCTCGGGCGGCTCCACCTACTCGCATACGATCGTCATCGACGGCGTCAACGACTTCGATCCGGTCAAGGACAAGTTCACCACCTCGTCGAACGGCTATACCGGATACTACGCTTGGGATGCGCAGTACTTCTATCTCGGAATGGACGGGCCTGACGTCGCCTCGGGGGACGGCAGCAAGTGGGTGCTGGTCTACTTCGGCGGCACGCCCGGCTCGACGACGGGACAACCGTACAACACCCAGACTCCGACGTTGCCCTTCGAGGCGAAGTACCACGTTCGCTGGAGCGCCAACAACACCTACACGAATGCGGAAACGAACTCCGGCCTCGGGTGGACCAACGCGGGTTGGGATTTCACGGGCGACGTGAAGGAGAACGGCACGTACATCGAAATGCGAATCCCCCTGGCGGACATCGGCTCTCCCTCGAAGGTCCAAGTACACCTGTGCATGATCAACGAGGCATCCGGCCACGAGTGGAGCTACGCGGCTGTTCCTTCCACGTCATTCACCGACGGGGTCAACCCGCCGTACACGAAGTACTTCGAATTCGACCTGAGCGGCAGCACGCCCCCGGCGTCCTACTCGCCTCTTCCGTGATCGCGCCGGCTCACGCCGGGCCCATCATCTCGAGCATGTCCTGCATCTCCGCGCGCGCGTGATCGTTGCCCGCCGCGGTCGCCCGGGAGATTCCATCCCGAAGCCAGGTGCGCGCCTCGCTCTCCCGCCCGATGGACGCCAGCATCGAGCCCGCCATCTGGTAGCCCGGCACGTAGTTCGGGTCCAGAGCCCGCAACGCCTCGAATGCCCGCAGGGCGTCGTCGATGCGGTTGGCCGAGCGGTACTCCAACGCAAGCGCGTACCAGGCAAAGGCATCGGCCTTGCCCGAGGACGTGAGCTTCTCCAGCATCTCGAGGCGCTTGGACATGACTCCTCGTCAGGCGTGCTCCACCACACCGATAAAGGGCAGATTGCGATAGCGCTCGGCCCAGTCCAGGCCGTAGCCGACGACGAACTTGTCCTCGATGGTAAAGCCCAGGTGGTCGATGGGCACGTGCACCTTCGCCCGCGAGGGCTTGTGCAAGAGAGCGCACACCCGCAGGCTCGACGGCTTGCGCGTCTGAAGCAGGTCGAGCAGGTGCGCGATCGTCAGCCCCGTATCCACGATGTCCTCGACCAGCAGCACGTCCTCGCCCTCGATGGGGCGGGACAGGTCCTGGGTGATTTGCACGACGCCGGTGGTCTCCGTGCCTTCGCCATAGGAGCGCGTACCCAGGAAGTCGGTCCTCAGGGGCAGGTCGATGTGGCGCATCAGATCCGCCGTGAAGACGAAGCTGCCCTTCAGGACCGCGACGAGCACCAGGGGACGGCCCGCGTAGGCCTTGGTGATCTCTTCGCCCAGCTCGCGCACGCGCTGGGCGATGACGTCGGCCGTGAGCATCGGTACGATTCGTTCGGGCATGAGGGGGGCCTCGAAGGGGTCGGGACGCCGATGGTACCTATCCCAGGTCCTCGCGCAAGGCCGCTTGCTGCTCGGCGGTCAGCAGCGTCTCGGCGGTCAGGCCCGGCAGGTCCGATCCGACCGCTTCCGGTATTTTTCCCTGGGTGTCGAACTTCAGGTACTGCACCGACGACAGGCGCTCGTCGCCTCGCTGCCGCTCGTCGAAGGTCGGGCGAACCCGCGTGCCGTCGGGCAATCTCACGTACAGGTGCTCGGGCAACGCGCGCCATGCCTTGAGCTTTTCCGCGCGCTCGATCGGGTCGTCGAGCTCGATGAGCAGCGAGCAGCCCAGCTCGCCCGGTCCGCCCAGAAGCTCGTTGTAGGTCTCGATCTCCTGCCGAATGTCGGATTCCTTGACCATGCGCTCGGCGCGCATCATCTCCTGGATCTGATAGCGGGCCGTGTCCGCGTTCTCGAACAGGAAGGTCAACACCCCTCCCATGTGCACGCGCCTCACACGCTTGACCTCCATCATGCGGACACGCTCCTGCGCACGGCCCTCGTCGTACGTCACGTAGTCCACGATCTCCTCTCGCCGTACCGGCCTCATGGCGCCCCCTCCTTGTCCTTGCCCTCCACCGCCTCCTCGAATCCGTCTGCCCGATAGGCTCGCGCCAGAATCGACATGGGATGCAGCGGCTTGATTCCCGCGTGCTGCTGGAACTGAATGGCGGCCAAGGGGCAATCCGACGCCCACACCCGCGCGTCGGCCTGCTGCATGCCGTCGAATGCCTTCTTGCCGATGCGCCGGGACGCGTCGAAGCCCTCGGTGGTCATGGCGTAGGTGCCATTGTGGCCGCAGCACTCCATGACAGTGACGGGGGTGACGCCGGGGATCTTGCGGAGCAGGTCGCGTCCCTTGAAGCCGACACCCTGCGTACGCAGGTGGCAGGGGGCGTGGTAGGCGACCTTGCCGCCCGGTGGGCGGGACTTGAAATCGGTGTTGAACCGCTGCTCGTTGCGAATCGACCAGAGGAACTCGCTCGGGTCCATGACCGCTTCGGAGAGGCGCCTGGCACGCTCCCGGTCCGGCCCCTCGAGCAGCTCGGGATACTCGCGCCGCATCATCATCGAGCATGTCGGATTGACCACCAGCACCTTGGCGCCCTTCTCGACGAAGGGCATCAGCAGGTCCAGGTTCGCGTGGGCCTGACGACGCAAGGACGTCAGGTCGCCGTGCTCCCAGGCCGGCATTCCGCAGCATTGAAGCCCTTCCACACACGCGCAGCCAACGTTGTTGTGGTCGAGCACCTCGAGCACGTCGCGCCCGATGGACGGGTCGTTGTGCTGCACGAAGCAGGTGTGAAACAGGACGACCTCGGTCTCGCCGGGCTTTCGCACGCGGCCGTTGTCCGCGGCCCAGCGCTCGAAGGTGGTGGAGGCGAAGTCGGGCAGCTGCTTGTGGCGGTGAATGCCGAGGGTCTTTTCCATGAAGAAGCGGGCGACGGGCAGACGATTCATCACGTTGGCCATGCCGAGGGAGGCCCTGGCGCCCATCGCGGTCGCGTCCGGGTCGCCCAGCACGCGCTGGCGCAGCGTCAGCCCCTCTCGCTCGGCGCGCACTGCCATGTAGCGGTGGACCAGCTTGGGGAAGTCGAGCTGGAACTCGTGCTTGTCCCGCGGCGTGTACGGGCACTGCACCTCGCACAGCTTGCACTGGAAACACGCATCCATCACGCGGCGAGTGTCCCCGGCGTCCAGCGCCCGCACGTTGCCGTCGTGCTTCTCGTCGATGAGATCGAACAACTGGGGAAACGCGTCGCAGAACTTGAAGCACATCCGGCAGCCGTGGCAGATCGCGAACGCGCGCGTGAGCTCTTGTTGAAGGGCTGCGGGATCGTTGTACTTCGGATTCGACGGGTCGTACGTCAGGCCGTCCGTCGGCAGAAACGACACCTCTGTTTCGGTCTTGTCCGCGCCAGTCATGTTCCCTCTATCGAGTTGAGCGGTCGGCCCGGCCGTGCGAGGCAACGCGGGCTACGGCACGGGCCGGTCGTCGGGCCGGTCCCTCGGCCCCCCGGTCCCGTGCCGAGCGCCCCTGTGCCCCGCCGCTCAGGTGACGCTCTTGAGCATCTGCGAGAAGCGGCCCGCGTGAGACTTCTCGGCCTTGGCGAGGGTCTCGAACCAATCGGCGATCTCGCGGAACCCCTCCTCGCGCGCCGTCTTGGCCATGCCCGGGTACATGTCCGTGTACTCGTGCGTCTCGCCCGCGATCGCGGCCTTGAGGTTCGCGATCGTGTCGCCCAGCGGCAGCCCCGTGGCCGGATCTCCCACCTGCTTGATATAGTCCAGGTGCCCGTGCGCGTGACCGGTCTCGCCTTCCGCCGTCTCGCGGAAGTTGCTCGCCACTTCGGGATATCCCTCCACATCGGCGATCTTGGCGAAATACAGGTAGCGACGATTGGCCTGGGACTCGCCCGCAAAGGCTTCCTTGAGATTGTTGAACGTCTTGCTGCCCTTGAGATTCGGCATGGATCTTCTCCTTGTGGTCCGTCCTTGGGGCCTGGCCCGATGGCCGCCCCCACCCCTTGAGAGCACTGCTTGTGCCAGCGCCGGGGGCGTCGTGCAACGCTGAACATCCAGCTTTTTTTCGGAGGGTGCGTCGCGGACGGTCCTAGCATCTTGACATGTCGAGATTCTGCATGACGAAATACAGCGATCTGGATGCCACCATCACGACATATCGCGAAGACACCGGACCGGCCCCTCGACCTCACCCGCGACCTGCGCGCCGCCGCCCGCCTCGCCGCTTCCCCGGAGTCCGTCGACCGGCTCCTGGCCGACGCCCTCTCGGCCCTCGGCCGCCTCATCCCCTTCGACCTCGCCGCCATCCTCCAGCTCGACGGCGACCAACTGCGCGTGCGGGTCGCCACCGGTCCGCTCGACGGCCCGGCCGTGCGGCGCCACCATGTGCCCCTCGCCCGCTTCCCGTCCATCCGCAAGATCCTCGAGTCCGGCCAGGCCCGCGCCTTCACCGAGCGTGACCACGAATTCGGCGACGGCGACCCTTACGACGGAGTGCTCGACCTGCCTCACGGACACTCCTGCATGGTCGTGCCCTTGGCCGTCGGCCCTGAGCGCATCGGTGTCATGACCCTCGATCGCTCCCACTGCGAGACCTACCCCCCAGACATCGTCCGCCTCGCCGATGTCTTCGGCCGCTTGCTGGCGCTCGCGATCCTCTACGGCGAACAGTCCACCGTCCTGTCCCGTTTCCGCGACCAGCTCGAAGAGCAGAATCGCCTGCTGGCCGAGAGCCTCTCCAGTCACGCGGACGCGGTGCGTCTCATCGACGCCTGTCCCAGCCCGTCCATGGTCGAGCTGGCTCGCCTTGCACGCCAGGTGGCAATGACCGACACGCCCGTGCTCATCACCGGCGAGACCGGCACCGGCAAGGAAGTGCTCGCCCGCGCCATTCACGCCTGGAGCCGTCGTGCCTCCCAGCCCCTGGTCAGCATCAACTGCGCGGCTCTGCCCCCGTCGCTCATCGAAAGCGAGTTGTTCGGCCATGTGCGCGGCGCCTTCAGCGGCGCTTCCCAACCGCGCATGGGCCGATTCCAGGCTGCCAACGGCGGCACCTTGCTGCTCGACGAAATCGGCGAGATCCCCTTGGACCTCCAGGCCAAGCTGCTGCGCGTCCTGCAGGACGGCTGCTTCGAACCGGTGGGCAGCGATCGCACGGTCCGGGTCGACGTCCGCATTCTGGCCGCAACCAATGTCGATCTGCAGGCCGCAGCCGCCGACAAGCGATTCCGGCCCGACCTGTACTACCGGCTCGCGGTCTTCCCCCTGGCCATCCCACCGCTTCGCACGCGGCCCGCGGACATCGGCCCCATCGCCCGCGGCTTCCTCGACGCGCTCGCACGCCGCACCGGTCGCGAGCCCTTCCGCCTGTCCGAATCGGCCGTGCGCGCCCTCGAGGCACGCCCCTGGACAGGCAATGTCCGCGAGCTGGTCAACATGCTCGAACGCGCCACCATCCTGGCCCCGGCCTCCGAGCTCGAGCCCGACTCGTTCGGCGAGCCGGCGCCGTCCGCCTCGGTGCTGGCCCAGGCGCCACACGAGCCCGGACCCGTGCAGCCCCTGCGC
This sequence comes from Myxococcales bacterium, assembly GCA_021847645.1. Classification (GTDB taxonomy): domain Bacteria; phylum Myxococcota_A; class Polyangia; order Polyangiales; family Polyangiaceae; genus JAJZQG01. The sequence continues at coordinate 10,075 of JAJZQG010000209.1, read as the reverse complement.
GAAGTCGAGCGCCAGCACATCCTGCGGGCCTTGGACGCGGCGGGGGGCCGGCTGTATGGCAACGGCGGCGCCGCTGCGCTGCTCGGCATTAAGGGCACAACGCTCTACAGCCGCATGAAGAAGCTCGGCCTGCCCGGCCCCCGCCAACGCGCCCGGACCCTGCGCAGCGCCTGATCCGACGCTCCCATCCGCTCACGCTTCGTGCGTCTTGGCCGCTTGTCGTTCCGTCTGCGCACCGCAACGACTTTGTCGTCCTCGAGCACGCGCCCGCTTCGCGCCTCTTGACACCGCCCCCCGATCCGGGCCACGCAACCCGCCAATGAGTGCCCACTACAGCGTCCAAAGCGTCCTCCGCGGCGAGGTCCCCACCGGCTCGGTCGTCACCGTGCGCGGCTGGGTGCGCACCCGCCGCGATTCCAAAGCCGGCCTGTCTTTCGTCGCCCTGCACGACGGCTCGTGCTTCGCGCCCATCCAGCTCGTGATCTCCGCCAATCTGCCCAACTACCAGGCGGACGTGCTGAAGCTCTCGGCGGGCTGCTCGATCGAGGCCACCGGAGAGCTGGTCGCCTCCCAGGGCAAGGGCCAGTCGGTCGAGCTCAAGGTCTCGAGCCTGCACGTCGCCGGCCTGGTCGACGACCCCGAGACCTATCCGATGCAGCCCAAGGCCCACTCGATGGAGTACCTGCGCGAGGTCGCCCACCTTCGTCCTCGCACCAATGTCATCGGCGCGATGACCCGCGTGCGCCACACCCTCGCGATGGCCATTCACCGCTTCCTTCACGAGCACGGCTTCTTCTGGGTCCACACGCCGATCATCACCGCCAGCGACTGCGAGGGCGCGGGCCAGATGTTCCGCGTCTCGACCCTCGACCTCGCCAACCTGCCCCGCACCCCCGCCGGCACGGTCGACTTCTCCCAGGATTTCTTCGGCAAGCAGGCCTACCTCACCGTCTCCGGACAGCTCAACGTGGAGACCTACTGCATGGCCATGAGCCGCGTGTACACCTTCGGCCCCACCTTCCGCGCGGAGAACTCCAACACCAGCCGCCACCTGGCCGAGTTCTGGATGGTCGAGCCGGAGATCGCCTTCGCCAACCTGTCCGACGACGCCGAGCTGGCCGAGTCCTTCCTCAAGTCCATCTTCCGCACTCTGCTCGACGAGCGTCCCGACGACATGCAGTTCTTTGCCGACCGCGTCGAGAAGACGTGCATCGATCGCCTCGAGAAGTTCGTCGCCTCGCCATTCGAGCGCATGACATACACGCAAGCCGTGGCTCATCTGGAGAAGGCCGGTCGCGCCTTCGAGTTCCCCGTGGGCTGGGGTCTGGACCTGCAGTCCGAGCACGAGCGCTATCTCACCGAAGAAGTCGTCGGTCGTCCCATCGTGGTCACCGACTACCCCAAGGGCATCAAGGCCTTCTACATGCGCATGAACGACGACGCAAAGACCGTGGCCGCCATGGATGTGCTCGCGCCGGGAATCGGCGAGATCATCGGCGGTTCCCAGCGCGAGGAGCGCATCGAGGTGCTCGACGCACGTCTCGACGAGCTGGGTCTCGACAAGGCCGCGTACGGTTGGTACCGCGACCTTCGCCGGTACGGCACCGTTCCCCACGCCGGATTCGGGTTGGGCTTCGAGCGCACCATCCAGTACGCCACGGGCCTCGCCAACATCCGCGACGTCATCCCCTTCCCCCGCACTCCGGGCCACGCCGACTACTGACCTTCCCCCGCCGCCGCGCTGCCGGCTGCGGGAAAGCGCGCGAGCATCTGCGCTCCGCGCACGCCTCGATCCGCACGCGCCGTCCTTGTGCTTGCATGTCGTGATGACGCTCGCCTATTCTCGCACTTAGTCTTGCCCCCTTGCGCACCGAGCATGGCCCGCATCCCTTCCCTCCTGTTGCTTTCCGTGACCGCCGGACCCCTGGCCGCCGCTCCGCGCGCCTTGGCCCAATCGCCCGTCGCCACGGCCTCCCACGACGCAACCTTCGATCCCGAGCTGGTCCTCGCCACGGGCCGGACACCTGACACCCCTCCCCTGCCCGACGGATACGTCGCGCAGCTCCACGGCGAGTACCAGCTGCGATACGCGCGCAAGAGCACGCTGCCACTCACCCCGCCGTCCTCCGATCCGGGCGCCAACACGCTCGGACAGCGCGATGCCGTCTATCATTGGCTCCGGCTCGACCCTCGCGTCGATCTGCGCGACAAGGTCGCGCTCATCGGCCAGTTCGATCTGCCCTACGGCTACTTCGCCGGGCAGGACACGCGCGATGTGGGCTCCGCCTTCGAGCCCATGGACCACAAGGACGGCCTGCGTGTCGCCGCTCGCTGGCTGTACGCGGAAGTGATGACGCCAATCGGTCTGTTCCGCATCGGCCAGCAGGGCTCCCATTGGGGCACGGGAATCCTGGGTAACGACGGGAACCATCCGCGTCTGTTCGGCGACTACCAACGCGGCAGCATTGCGGAGCGCGTGCTGTATGCGACGCGCCCCCTGGGCAAGGACAGCCCGCTGGCGGTGATCCTGGCCGGGGATCTGATCTACCAGGATCTGCAGGCCGATCTCGATCAGGGCGACAGGGCCTGGCAGGGCACGCTGGCAGCCTTGTACGGCGACGACACCAACCAGATCGGGCTGTACGGCGGCCTGCGGCGCCAGAGCAGATCCCAGCACTCCGTCGATCAGTTCACGCCCTACACCGAGAACCTCGACGTGCTGGTGCTCGACGCGTTCACGCGATTCGCCGCACCGGCCCCGGGCGGCTCCGGATTCGTGTTCGGCGAAGCCGAGGCGGCCGCCATCACGGGCTCGACCAACTACGTTCGCACGCCCGAGCAGTCCGAGCGCGGACTGGAGGAGAAGGTCCGATCCTGGGGCGGACAGTTCACGCTCGGCTATGTCCGTGTCGCGCACGACGACCGCAAGCGCTGGGGCGACGTCGTGCTGTCGGTCGAATGGGGCTATGCCACGGGCGACGCCGATCCCAACGACGGTGTGCAACGCCGATTCAACTTCGAGCCCAACCATAAGGTCGGCTTGGTGCTCTTCGACCACGTGTTGGCCTGGACCACGGCCCGAAGCGCCGTGAACGCCACGGACCCGACGCTGGTCCAGCGCCCCAATCCCGGGTTGCAGTTCTATCCGTCGAACGGCGGTGTATTCGGCGCGGCCTATCTGTACCCCAATCTGGTGATTCGGCCCAAGCCCTGGCTCGACCTCAAGGGCGCAGCCGTGGTGGCCCAATCCACCGCCGACATGACCGATCCCTACGAGTTCGGCGTGCTCGGCAAGATTGCCAATGCCAGGGGCGGCAATGCCAGAAATCATGACTTGGGCCTGGAGCTCGACGCCGGCTTCGAGATCCGCATCGCGGCCGCCAAAGCCGTCACGCTCCAGCTCGGCGCCGAGGGTGGCGTGCTGTTCCCGGGCCACGCGCTCGACGGGCCTGCCAGCGCCGGATCCACATCCGGCCCGCGGCTTCCCGTCCAGTCCGTAGGCCTGTGGAGGTTGGGCCTACAATATTGAGCAGCATCGGCGAACGCGCGCACCGCAGCGCGAGAGGGGCGATCGTGAGCAGCACTCCCAGGGCAAGAGCACTCGCATGCGGACTCGTGCTCGGCGCCGCTTGCACGACGGCTTGCGCGGCGGGCTGCTCGGTCGACGACGCTCCGCCCGGGCTCAGGCCCACGCCGCCAGGCGACGGAGCGCTCGTGCGCTTCGACATGTTCCACCGTCCCTTGCCCGAGATTCCCCTGCCCAACAACATCGCAACCTGGCCCGACCCGACCAGCCGCACCGGCCTGCGCATCAACGCTTCCCTGATCGCCGATACCGATATCGAAGCCAACTCGCGCCGCAAGATGAACCAGATCGAAGGCTGGGCCACCTTCGGCCTGATCTCCGTGGGCTTCGACATGCCCGACAAAGCCCCGGGCTCCACCGCCCTCGACCTGGACAACGTGCGCCGCCGCCACCAGGGCGACGACTACGAGCTGCGCGACGATGCCCTGTACCTGGTCAACCTGGCGACCGGCATTCCCGTTCCTCTCGACATCGGCGAGGGCAGCTTCAACTACACCCTCCGCGACAAGCGCGTCTACTGGCCCAACGACCCGCGCCGCTCCGAGCAGCTGTTGATGTTCGAGACCTACGACGAGACCGCCGGGCTCGCGCCCAACGCCGCCTACCGCCCGTCGCTCGACACCGACTTCGACGGCGTGCTCGATCGCCCCAACCTCGACGACCCGGGTGCCTGCCCGCCGCCACCGGCCAATCTCGACGCGCCGGACTCCGAACAGGCCGCCCGCGACCGCTGCCTCGCCGACCACGGCCTGAGCTGGTACGAGCGCGAGACCGACACCCTGCTGGCAGCGCCGGTCATTCCCCTCGAGGAGATGACCGAGTATGCCGTCGTGCTCACCGATCGCCTGCTCGACTCCAAGGGCCGGCCCGTGCGCTCGCCCTTGAGTTTCGTCTATCACCCCATGCAGGAGCGGGGCATCGCGCGGCTGCGCGACGTGTTGTCCGACCCTCGGCTTGCCCCCTACTACGGGGATATCGCCGGCTCCGGCCTCGATCACGTGGCCTTCGCCTGGACGTTCACCACACAGCCGGTCTACGACGACATGAAGCGGCTTCGGGACGGCCTGTACGGCGAGGGTCCCTTTGCCCGCCTGGGCAGCTCGTTCCCGCCGCGCGTGACCATCGCCCGGGCGGTCGGCCGCGTCGACAGCAAGGATATCGCGCAGGGCCGGCAAGACGACTTCGCGACAGCGTCGGCCTGCCAGGGCAAGTCCAAGAACCTGTCGATCGTGCGCTATGCCGACCTCGCCAAGGACATGGGCAACTTGCTGTCGTCCCTGGGCTTCGGCGGCTCCGTGGGCGACGAGATCACCAAATCGTTCGCGGCCAATGTCGACTACATTGCAGCCGGTTCGTTCCCCTCGCCCTTCCTCCTGGAGGGCGGGCCCAAGGCCACCGACCCGGGCGCGTCCTTCGATCTGAACTTCGTCACGGGCGACGGCGAGGTCGACACCGATCGCGTGACCTTCGTCGCCATCGTCCCGAAGGCCACCGACAAGCTCAAGCCTCCCTTCCCCGTGGCCGTCTACACCCACGGCTCGGGCAACATGGCCCTCGAGTCCGTCATCTTCGCCGGCAACCTCGCCAGGCACGGCATCGCCACCGTCGCCATCGACGCCGTGGGGCACGGCCTGGCCGTCAATCCCAACCAGGAGCTTTTCCTGCGTGCCCTGTTGAAGGGCAATTGCCTCGCCCCCGCGGGCGACGCCCTGCTCAACGGCCGTGCGCGCGATCTGAACGGCGACGGCGTCCCCGACTCCGGCGGTGACCTGTGGACCGCCTACTTCTTCCACACCCGCGATGTCGTGCGGCAAACCGTGCTCGACGAGGTGCAGCTCATCCGCATCCTGAAGACCTTCGACGGAACTCGTCGCGACCAGGACTACGACGGAGACGGCACGGCGGACCTGGCGGGCGACTTCGACGCCGACGGGATCGTGGACATCGGCGGCCCCGCGCTCCCGTATTACGCGTGGGGCTCGTCGTTCGGCGGCATCGTGGCGAGCGTGCTGGGCGCGGTGGATCACGACGTGGTCGCCACCGGCTCGAACTCGGGCGGCGGCGGACTCGTCAATATCGGTATCCGCTCCAACGAAAGCCAGGTCGTCAACGCGATTTCTCTCGGGCTCATGGGGCCCATCATCGTAGGCCGCAACATGCAGGACTACGGCAACCCGGTCCAGACCAACTGCGCCAAGAACCAGATCTCGATCCGGTGGATCGTGCCCGACCTGGACAACTACGCCGAAATCGAGATCGCTTGCGCCGACCCGAGCCAACTGCCGTCCTCCGGAGGAACGGTCGTCGTTCGCAACACCTCGAACGGCCGCGTGCGCTGCGCCCGCTCGGACAGCCGCGGGGACTTTCGCGTGCATCTGCCGGCCAGCCGCGGCGACCAAGTGTCGATCGAGCTGTTCGCCGTGCCCGACGACGTGGCCAGCTACGAGGGATGCGACGTCGTGGACCCGGATGCGCTTACGCGCCGGATCACGACGTGGGAATCGGCATTCGCGCACGAGGGCGATCTGGATCGGCAGGGCAACGTGGTTTGCACCAACGCGCAAGGGTGCATGCTGTTTCACGGCGTGGCCTACGAGGTGGGCGCGCCGCTGGTCTCGCCGGTCGACGGGTTCGGCTACGTTCGCCAGACGCCGTCGTTCCGCAGGCTGGTTTCGCTCGGGCAGACCGCGGTCAACGGCGCGGACCCGATCAACTTCGCTCCGTACTACGGGCTCAAGCCGGTGGTCGATCCATGGGGCCGGCCCACTCCTGCGCACGCATTCTACGAGATGGCCACGGCGGGGGACTCGACCGTTCCCACCTACTCGGGCTTGAGCCTGGCCCGCGCGGCGGGAGCCATTCCCTTCCTGCGGCCAGAAGCCGCTCAGCAGCAGCCCGCCCTGGCCGACTACGCCACGCCCGCGGCAATGTTTGACGCGCTGGGCGGCCGCACGCCCAACCGAGTGCTCATCGACAATCACGTCATCGAGGGCATCTACCGCCTGGGACGCCACCCGGCAAACGGCTCCTGCGCGCCGAACGAGAAGCCGTTGAGCGACGCCGCTTGTCACCCGGCTTGTGGCGCGAGCGCGCCGGGCAACTCCTGTCGGTACGAGCAGAGCTGCGTCGACGACGTCTGCCAGCGCACCATCGGCGAGCAGGACTGCGCCGACGCGGTGTTCGACGTCGACGTGCTCGATGAAGGGCTGTCGCTGTGGGGCGCGCAGCACGCGTCTGTGCCGCTGCGGCTGGCGCGGGAGGCCAGGCCGATCGCCGGCGACAGCCTGGAGAACATTTGGAGTCCACGGCTGCTCGGCACGCCCTACCGCGCTGAGGACGACGGCGCGTGGGATGCGAGCTCCCCGATCACGGGAGTGGCTACGGTGTACATGGTTCCTTGGGGCCAGCACCTGTTCAACGTGACGGACGGGTGCCGCAACTTCGACATGGCGCGCTACATGATCAACGCCTTGGGGCGCTGGTTCTCCTCGGGCGGCACGGACCTGTACTATCTCTCGCATCCGTCGTCGCACCGTTGCTTGCAGGACGACTCCTGTCCGTTCATGAAGTGAGCGGGGCTGCCCATTCATCCGGTGCTGCTGACGGGGCCCCGATGCGGCAAGAGGACCGCGCGAGACCGGCTGCACGAACGGCACTGGGCACTGGCTTGCGCGTGTTCGGGGTGCGCGAGGTGCCGGCCATCATACTCTCGCGCGCCGGGGCTGGCCGAGACGCGTTCCAGACTATTCCCGATCACCACGTGTCTACGGGGCGGGCGTCTTCGATGCGGAAATCCGGGGCGGTTGGTGGCCCGACGCGTCGCGCCCGAAGGGGCCGTTTCAGGTCCGAAGGATCTTTTTCTGGACCAAACGTGCGCGCTTCTTTAGATTCGCTCACATGAGGGAAGGAAGCCCGCTGGGTGTTCGAACGCTGCTCGGCATTTCGGTCGTCGTGGTCTTGAGTGCGAGTGCTGCAGGCTGCGAAACGCGAAGCGCATTGGGCCAGAGCTGCGCGCGTGACGACGAGTGCGTGGTAGGCGTGTGCGTGGCGGAGGTGTGCCGCGCCCCAATCCAGATAGGCACGCAGGTGGAAGCCGGCGTGGCGCCGGACGCCGAGCCCGATGCGGAGCCGGACGCCGGACCGGATGCGGAGCCGGATGCGGAGCCGGACGCCGCCCCGGATGTGGCGCCGGACGCCGAGCCCGATGCGGAGCCGGACGCCGCCCCGGACGCGACGCCCGACGCCGAGCCCGATGTCGGCCAGAACGATGCTGCGCAAGAGGCGGCAGCGGATGGCGACACGGATGCGTAGTCCGGAGGCGCTCCGGGTCCGTACACGCCCGCGTGGTGCGGGCGCGTACCTTCGCTCGAGGGGTTGATCGATGGCGTCGTTCCCATCGTGGTCGCGAGGGAACGACGGGGCAGCTCGAAACGAATCGACTGGGAGGAGAACGACGGTGCGGCGTCAACGGATGAGAGGGGCCACTCTGGCCATCATCGCAGGGCTCGGGGTCTTGCTCTCGAGTGCCACTGCGCTGGGCGACGCGCGAACGGAAGCTCGCGCGTCCTTCCGCAAGGGCATGGCGCTGATCGCCAACGGCGAGTACGGGCCGGGTATCGAGGCGTTGAAACAAGCCTATGAAACCCTCCCGCACCCGAACGTGCTCTACAACATTGCGCGCGCGTACGGCGAGGAGGGCGACCTCGAGAACGCCATCAAGTACTACAAGCGGTACGCGGACACCAACCCGCCCGACAAGGACGAGGTCGTGGCAGTGGTCTCGGCGTTGCAAGCGCGTCTCGAGCGGCAGATGGCAGCGTTGGCGGCCTCGTCGGAGAAGGCTCCGACGCCGGCCGGGCCGGCGGCTCCTGGCGGTCCGGCCGCACCTGCTGGCGCCACGGGTCCCACGGGGCCGGCCGCTCCTCCCACGCCCGGAGGCCCCACGGGGCCCGCGGGCCCCGCAGCCCCGAGTGGCCCCACGGGTCCGGCCGTTGGGCCCGGCGGCCTGGGCGCCCCGCTTCCGACCATCAAGCTCGGCGCGCCCGCGACCGAAGACGTCTACGAAGAGACGACGGTGTCCGCCTCCCGCGGCGGCGCCACCTCGCCCATCGACGCACCGAACTCCATCACCATCATCACCGAGCAGGACATTCGCCTGTCGGGCATGACCAAGATTGGCGACCTGCTGCGCCGCGTCGCTGGTATCGACGTCATCGACGAAACCAACGGCGACACGGACTTGTCGATGCGCGGCTTCAACCAGCGCCTCTCCAACCGGCTGCTGGTGCTCATCGACGGGCGCAACGTAGGACTCGACTTCTTCGGCTCGACCTTCTACGAAGCCTTTACCATCGACGTCGACGAGATCGAGCGCATCGAGGTCGTTCGAGGCCCGGGCTCCGCTCTTTACGGCGCCGACGCGTTCGCCGGCGTCATCAACATCATCACCAAGGCGCCCGGCGAGGGGAAGAACTTCGCCAAGGTCGGCGTGGGGCCGCGCAACGAGGCCTACGGCTCGATGCGCGTCACTGGCCGCAGCGAGAACCTGGCCTACCGTATGTCCGCCGGCTACGACCGATACGCGCGCTGGAGCCGCACGGTGCAGAACCACCGCTATGACCTGCAGCGAATCGAGCCCGACCTGAACCTCGCCGGCGAGGACGTGCGCTTCGACTTCGAGTCCGAGCGCCGTCTGGGCAGGAACGTCACGCTCGGCCTGTCCGGCGGCTACTCCGACTCGTTCGACGACTTCCAGGCCATCGGCGTGTTTCGCGGCTTCGAGATCCGGCAGCGCAACGGCTACGCCATGGCGAAGCTCCAAGCCCACCAGTTCAGCATTCGGAGCTTCTACAACAAGACCACGGCCGACAACCACTTCGAATGGAACTACGTGGGCCAGGCCCTGTACAACGTGGGCCTGAACCTCGACACGGTCGACACCGAAGCCGTTTACGCCGACAACTTCACCACGGGCTCGCTCAAGCACGCTGTCAACATCGGTATCAACCACAAGTACCGGCGCGTGGATTCGGCCTACACCGTCACTACCCCCGAAAACTTCGTCGGCTTCTTCGGCCAGGAAGGCCTCAAGATCTCCCCGCAGATCGAGTTCATGGCCTCCGCCCGTCTCGACTACCTGCCCTACACCAAGACGTGGGAGCCCTCGCCGCGCGTCTCGGCCCTGTACCACCCGTCCGAGCGCTCGACCATCCGCGCCTCGTTCTCCACCGCATTCCGCAAGCCCACCTCTCTCGAAGGCTACATGCGGCTCGGCGTGCAGGCGCCCAACGGCTCGGTGGAGGCCGTCGACGAAGCCAGCCGCTTCAAGGTCAAGCCCGAGCGTATCCTCACCGCCGAGCTCGGCTACATCAATCAGGACCTGGACTGGCTCGCTCTGGACACTGCCCTGTACTACAACCGCGTGTCCGACCTGATGGTGCTCGCACCCAACCAGTTCATGACCCCCTCGGATCGTCTGAGCAAAGATCG
>JAJZQG010000009.1 GCA_021847645.1 Myxococcales bacterium | reverse complement strand
CCGATCTAATCAGATGGTCCGTCTTGTTCGGGAAGGTACCGGTCGTGGCTACGCACGCCGTGGTGCCCGGTTTGCAGATGCCGATGTTCGACCCGCAGGCCTTGTTCGTGTCGGTCAGGTGGTTGTCAATGATGCCGTCGCAGTCGTCGTCCTTGCCGTTGCACACCTCGGGAGAGCTCACGCACCCCTGGCAGCCACCCGACACGTCGTCGATGATACCGTTGCAGTCGTTGTCGATACCGTCGCAAATCTCGGTCGTGGGCGAGCCGGGCGTCAGCGTCGTGCACGTCGCACTGCCGTTGTCCACGCAGCAGCCGTCGCAGGTGTGCACGCCCGTCGTCTGGCACGCTCCCACGCCGACCGTGCAGGAGGGACGGCATAGCCGCGGGGTTCCCTGCGCGCACACGAAGCCGGAGGCGCACTGGGTGTTGGACGTGCAGGTGCACCGGCCGGCGTTGCAGGTGCCGCTCGGGCAATCGGTCCCGATCGTGCACTCCTGGAAAACGCCCATGCCTTCGTCGATGAACGTGTTGCAGTTGTCGTCCTTGCCGTTGCACGTCTCGTACTTGACCGACGAGGCCACGATGTCAGCGAAGGCGGCCTTGATGTCGTCTTCGTTGTTGGCGTATCGCGGAGCAACGGTGAGGCCTGCCGTCGCAATGTCGGTCAGATCGCTGCTGGTATTCGCCATTCCCAGCGCGTAGGTCTTGACCGGGTTCGTGGTGTTGACGGCCGTCAGCGTCACGGTCTCCGTCCCGGGGTCACCAGAGCAGTTGTTGGCGCCGTCGGACATCACGACCAGGGCGTAGGTCCGGCAGTCGAGCTGCGGGTCGAACAGCGGACTGCTCGGGTTGTAGCTGGAGAGTCCTACCTTCGAGACGTTGTAGATGGGCTTATACCAACTATCGCGCGCGGTATCGATGGCGCGCGCGAGCGGCGTATTGCCGGCGGCACGAAGTTCCGGGTTACGGGGAGCGCCCCCGTTACCGCTCGTGCTGGAGCAAAAGTCCTCCGTGTAGTCGATCCAAGGCAGCATCTGGATCCCGGATCCCGACGCCGGCATGACCAGAATGCGTCCTCCGTAGCCCGTGGAGTCCGCGACCGTGCAACCGGTGTAGGGAGCGGAATCGCCCGCAAACGTGAGGTTGGCAGCGGTGTAGGTGTTGTAGGGGACCGTTGCGTAGTCGCCCTGCTGCACACACCGTCCTTGGGTTGTGTGCCCGGACTGGGTCGTGCAGCAGTAAAGGGACTTCGAGGACGAACTCGGGCAGTTCGCATTCTCGATGAAGCGCTCGAGCCCGAAGTCAATGACTCCGGATTGGGACTTGAGCACCTGGTTCAAGGCCGACTTCGCGGCGTACAGACGGCTTGGGTTGGTGAGGTCCGCCACGGGGAATCGGGCGGCCGCCCCGTTGGCAACGGTGCACGCCTTGTTGTCGTCGCAATGGAAGGTGTTCCCGGCAAGATTGTTGTCGCAGAACAGAGCCGTGCTGTCGCCGTCCCCCTTGGGGGTGGCATGGCCGGCAAAGTCCCAAACCATCGATCCGGACGTGTCCATCTGAATGAGCACACGCCCCTTGATGACCGTGGGCGGCGTGGGACCCGCCAGCGGGACCTCGTTCGGTGGCGCCTCGAGCGTGACCAACGCCACCGCCGGATACTTCAGCATCAAGCTGTCGACCCGCAGCGTCATATACCCGTCGTCCGTGAAGACGACCGACGTGGTGGTCGGCTGGCCACTGCCATCCACGATGCGCACCTGGTTCACCCAGAACCGGACGTTGCCGGCTTTGTCCAGCAGCACGACCCGCCCGTCGTCCTGCGCCGCGGCGCGCACCAGCCCCTCTTCGAGATTGACCTTCCACACGAACAGGCCCGGCGACGCCTCCTCGCGCAGGTACAAGAGCGCGTTCAAACGCTGATGGTCGGCCGACAGCACCAGGTCCGTTCCCGGGTACGCTTGGCTCCAAATCGCCCGCCCGTCCGGCTGCATCTCCGGCAGGCTCGACTGCGCCACGACAGGCTGCAACGTCATGCCGAACCCGCGATCGCCCGCGCGCCGAATCGTCCAAGGCCCGGCCGAGTCGCTCGCCAGGTCGGCCTCGAGATCGAACTTGCGTGCAGTCGCCCCGGGCTGCGTCACGAGCCGAGGCCCCTGCTGGCGCAACACGGCTTCCGGCGTCCCGCCTACCAGCCGGGCCATCGCCGGGTCCAACGACGCAAGCGAGCGCACGGCCTGCAGGGGATTGGCCTTCGGTGGGCTGTCCAGCGCGCCCGCAGACCTCGTTGGGCCCGTGTCCGAAGAGCACGAGCTGAGAATCGCGGCTGCACCGATTCCAGCCACTGGCAGCACAAGGAGAAGCTTCCGGCTCGCGCCCGCAATGGTTGGCTTCCGCATGGTTCAACCTCCAGATAAAGGCTAGGCTCGCTGACACCGCGCCGGAGTCCCGATGCTTCCCCGACACGCGCACTCGCAACAAAGGCAGACATCTTTAAGTACACGCGTCACGATGCGGTGTCCACGGAATCTCGCCGCCCGCCGGTAGGCATTCGCGCGCTGGAATCGCTTGCGACCAGGGCGAACGCACACGCTTCGCCCCTGCCCCAACCAACGCCTCCTACGTCGATCGCGGACCGCATCGCCGGCCGCCGTCCAACGATGAAACGCGACCGATGGGTGCGCCCGGAACGAACCCCGACCGGCGTCTGTCGCACACGCGTCCACCGCGTCCACGAGCCCCGGACTGAGCTGGGACCCGCAACGCCGGCGCGCTCAAAGCGCTAGTATGACAATGATCGGATTTTCCTCACGCGGAGGGAACGGTCTGCCGCAGCCCCTCGGCCAGGCTCACCTGCGCAGCGAAGCCGAGCAGCTCGCGCGCGTCCGTCGTGTCCGCCTGCGAGAAGGGGACGTCCCCCGCCCGCGGCGGCTCGTAGGCCGGTGCCGCCGGACAAGAGGTCAGCGCGCAAATCGTCTCGGCCAGCTCCTTGACCGTCGTGGTGCCGCCGGCCCCGATGTTGTACGCACGGCCGCAGCTCGACCGCGGCGCCGAGGCCGCGAGAAGATTGGCCCGTACCACGTCTCCCACGAACGTGAAGTCGCGGCTCTGCAAGCCGTCGCCGAAGATGGTCGGAGCCTTGCCCGCTGCGCTGGCCGCGAAGAAGCGCGGCACCACCGCGGCGTACGGGCCGTTCGGATCCTGCCGTGGCCCGTAGACATTGAAGTAGCGCAGCCCGACGATCTGCATGTCGAAGCAGCGCGTAAACAGATCGGCCAGCTCCTCGTCGACCTTCTTCGACAACGCGTAGGGCGACAGAGGCAAGCCCTCCTGCCCTTCCTTCTTGGGCATGATCGTGCTGGTGCCGTAGACGCTCGACGAGGACGCGTACACCACGCGGCGCACCTTTGCGTCGCGCGCCGCGGCGAACACGTTGGCCGTGCCGCCCACGTTCACGTCAATGCTGGTCGACGGGTCGGCCATCGACCGGGGCACCGAGCCGAGGGCGGCCTGGTGAAACACGTAGGCCACGCCGTCACAGGCCCGCTTGCACGCGGCCAGGTCGCGGATGTCGGCCACCATCAGATCGACGCGGTCGGCACAGCCCGCTAGATTCTCGCGGCGCCCCGCCGACAGGTTGTCGAGCACGCGCACCACCGCTCCCCGCGCGATGAGCCCGTCGACCAGGTGCGAGCCGATGAAACCAGCGCCGCCCGTCACGAGCACGGGCAGACCTCGGAAGTCCACGATATCCATGGGTCAGGCCTTTACCACATTGGCCCGCGGGGCACGGTATACACCGCGCGTGTCCACGACCAGCGACGCCTTGTCCGCGATCATCGCGTAGTCGATGGAGGAATGATCCGTGGCGATGAGCACGGCATCGGCGGAGGCCACGGCTTCGACGGTCAGGGGCGCGGATTGCATGGGGGGCAGGTCGGGCCAGGAGCGCATCTTGGGCGCCCGAGGGATGTACGGGTCGTGGTAGCTGACCAGCGCGCCGCGCCGGAGCAGCAGGTCGATGAGCTCGAACGAGGGGCTCTCGCGCGGGTCGTCGATGTCTTTCTTGTAGGCGATACCCAGCAGCAACACCTTGGCGCCCTTGAGCGACCGGCTGCGGTCATTGAGGGCCAGCTGCAGCTTGTCCACCACGTAGTGCGGCATCGAGACGTTGACCTCGCCGGCCAGCTCGATGAAGCGCGTCGAGATGCCGTACTCGCGCGCCTTCCACGTGAGGTAGAACGGATCGAGCGGGATGCAGTGGCCTCCCAAGCCCGGGCCGGGATTGAACCGCATGAAGCCGAAGGGCTTGGTCGCGGCCGCGTCGAGCACCTCCCAGACGTCGATGCCCATGCGGTCGTAGACGACCTTGAGCTCGTTGACCAAGGCGATGTTGACCGCGCGGAAGATGTTCTCGGTGAGCTTGGCAGCCTCGGCCGCGCGGGACGAAGACACCACGACGACCTTCTCGATCACGGACTGATAGAGCGCGGCGGCGATCTCGGTGGCATCGAAGCCCACGCCGCCGACCACCTTCGGGATGGTCGTGGTGTTGAAGTGCTTGTTGCCCGGGTCCTCTCGCTCGGGGGAAAAAGCCAGGAAGAAGTCCTCACCCGATCGCAGGCCGGTCTGCTCCAGAATGCCGCGCACCAGCTCGTCGGTCGTGCCCGGATAGGTGGTGGACTCGAGCACCACGATCTGGCCCTTGCGAAGACGCTCGCGCACCTGCTGCGCGGTCTGCACCACGTACGTCATGTCGGGTTCGCGCTGCGCAGTCAGCGGCGTGGGCACCGCGATCAGGATCGCATCGGGCTCCGAGAGCCGCTGAAAGTCCGCCGTGGCCTGGAACCGCCCGGTCTTGGCCGCGTCCGCCACGCGCTGCGCGTTGAGGTGCATGATGTACGAACGGCCCGCGTTCAGGCTCTCGACTTTCGCAGGGTCCACGTCGAAGCCCGTCACCCGAAAGCCCTTGGCCACGAACGCCAGGGCCAGGGGCAGCCCCACGTAGCCCATGCCCACCACGCCGACATGCGCCTTGCCCGATTTGATCTTCGAAAGAAGGTCCTGCTTCAGGGAATCCTTGCTCACTTGCACTACCCTCCGTGCCGAGCCCTTACACCGTTTGTCCCGATGGAGCTACCCGAGCCGCTCACGGGACGCGAGAAGCACCGGCCCGGCTCCCGGGCTTCTCTCAGGTGCGCCTGCGACGGCGCCGGTTCACGCCGACCCGACCCGCCGGCTCCCGCCGTCAGCCCCTCTTGCGCCGCACGAACGCTGTGATGCTCCCTATCGAGTCCAGGTTCTCCGGCAGCAGCTCGCTGTCGTCGACCTTGATGCCGAATTCATTCTCCAGATACCCCACCACCTCCAGAACGCCGGTCGAGTCGACGATCCCTGCGTCGAGCAGCGAGGTGCCGTCGTCAAGCTGGGCAGACGCCGCCGTGTAGAAGTTCTGCTGGATGAACGCGCGAACCTTGTTTGCGATGTCCATGGTCAGACGCCTGCTTTCTGTTGTGCCATCACCACCCGCGGCTGCGACCGGCCGCCCTACGCCCCCACCGAGCGCCCTACCGCAGCTCCGTCTTCTTGATCTTGCCCGTCGTGGTCTTGGGCAGGTCGGGCACAATCTGCACCACCTTGGGCACCATGAAGTTCTCGAGCCGCATTTGGCAAGCCCCGATGATCGCACGGGCGTCCATCGTCACACCGCGCTCGAGCACCACGAAGGCCTTGACCGCCTGGCCCAACACCTCGTCGGCCACGCCGATCACCGCCGCTTCCTTGACCCCCTCGATGTCGACCAGCGCGTTCTCCACCTCCTTGGGCGCCACCTTCTCCCCTCGCGACTTGATGATGTCGTCCATGCGCCCCACGAAGTACAGATACCCTTCCTCGTCGAGCTTGCAGTAGTCGCCGGTATACAGCACCTGCTCGCCCGGCAGCGGCCCGGCACGAAGCTTCCTGGCCGTCTGCTCGGGCTTCTCCCAGTAGCCCTTCATCACCGTGGCGCCCCGAATCACCAGCTGCCCGACCTCGCCCGGCCCCAGCCTCCGATCGTTCTCGTCCACGATCCACAGCTCGGTGTTCGGGATGGCGATGCCGACACTGGTGGGCTTGCGATCCAGGTCTTCCGGCGGCAGGTAGGTGCAGCGCTTGCACTCGGTCAGGCCGTACATGGAGTAGATGCGGGCCTTGGGGAACAGCTCCTTGAGGCGCAGGATGTGCTTGACCGGCAACGCCGCCGCCGTGTTGGTCACATACGAGATCCGCGAGAAGTCGTACTCGTTCAGGCTCTTGAGCTCCGACAAGATCGCGAAGATCGTCGGCACCCCGGGGAAGCCCGTCACCCCCTCGGCCACCATCGTGTTGAGCACCTGCGCCGGGTAGGTGAACGATCGCTCGAGCACCAGCCGCGCCCCCACCCGGAAGGCCATGATCATCTGGTACAGACCGTAGTCGAACGACATCGGCAGCACGTTCAGGATCACGTCGTCCTGCACGTTGCGAAGGTACGTGCTAATCGACGTGGCCGCCGTGAGCATGTTGCGGTGCGTGAGCATCACGCCCTTCGGATCCCCAGTGCTGCCCGAGGTGTAGATGATCGCCGCCAGGTCCACGTCGATGGCCCGGCGCGGCGGCGGCTGCACGGCGCCGTCTCCCGCCGCGTCCTCGAAGGCGATCAGCCCGGGCACGCCCTGAAGCAGGGACATGTCGAGACGACCCGCGACGATCGTCGTGCCGACATGCCCGGAATCCGCGAGCACCGGCGGGAAGACGTGCGCCAGGTGCGCGTCGGAGACGAACGCACGAGGACGGCAGTCGCGGATCAGGTAGTGGAGCTTGTCGGCCTTGGTCTGGGGGTTGACGATGGACACGACGGCGTTGGCCTTGAGCACGCCCCAGAAGGCGATCGCGGTCTCGATGGTGTTGTCGGCGAACACGATCACGCGGTCGCCGCGCTGCACGCCGCGCTCGACCAGGGTGTGGGCGAAGCGGTTCGACAGGCGGTCGAGCTGGCCGTAGGTCGCGCGCCTGCCTTGGCAGACCAGCGCCACCTTGTCCGGCAGCCGGCGCGCCGAGCTCATCAGAAAGTCCTGCAGCAGCGGGATGGCGTCGTTCATGGTGGCGGCTCCTCATCCGGCAAGACGCTCGACGCGCGTGCGCAAGCGGACGGCAGGCCCGGGTGCAGGCACGCTGCGTACGAGCTGGTGGTGCAACAGCTGCGTGGAGAGCACACCGACCAGGGCCATGTTGTCGGTGTTGGAGTACTGCCCGGTGCCGCTCCTTTCCTTGCACTTGGCCCACAGCGCACCGACCGCGCCGGGATCGAATACGCCGGCGTCGCGCACCGCCCCTTCGGACAGCAGCTCCTCGACCCAGCCGCGCGCGCCGGGCGCCACGAACGCCAGCGCGTCGGGCGCACGATAGGGCTGCTTCTTGCGCCGCAGGATCGACTGGGGCACCAACCGCTGCGCCGCGCGCTTGAGCACGTGCTTCTCGTCGAGCACGCGCAGCTTGAAGTCGGGCGGAAGCGAGTTGGCCAGGTCCAGCACCCGCACGTCGAGGAAAGGAAAACGCCCCTCGACCGAGTGCGCCATGAGCATGCGGTCGCCCTGCGACGACAACAGGTAGCCCGAAAGCAGCGTGCGGATCTCGAGGTACTGGTCCTGCGCGAGCGGCGACCAGGAGGCGAACTCCGCGGGCAAGCGCGCCACCAGCTCGTCGACAACGCTGCCCGGCGGCGACGACCTGCGGAAGCCGGGCGCGAACAGGCGCTGGAGCGCGGAGGTGGTGTTCCAGCGCATGGCGTGGGAGAAGCCGGGCTCGGACGCGCGGTGCAGATCCTTGCCGAAGAAGCGCCGCGACATGGCCTGCTGCGCCACGGGCGATCGCGCCAGGTACGGGTAGAGCCGTTCGATGAGCCGCGGACGGCACGCGGACTGCGGGTGCCTGGCCCAGAAGCGCCGCACCTTGGCCTCGCGAAACAGGTCGTAGCCGGCAAAGACCTCGTCCGCGCCCTCGCCCGTGAGCACCACCTTCATGCCCGCGTCGCGCACCAGCCGCGACAGCAAGAACAGCGGCGTGGGCGCCGTGCGCAGGATCGGACGCTCCGTGTGCAGCACCACGTCGGGAAACGCCCGCGCGATGTCCTCGCGCGTGACCATCACCTCGGCGTGCTCGCTGCCCAGTAGCGCCACCATCTCCCGCTGGTAGCCTGTCTCGTCGTACTCCGCGTCGTCGAAGCGAAGCGAGAACGTGCGAAAGCGATCGCCCTTGGCGCGCCAGCCCATCGCGGCCACCAGCGACGAGTCGAGCCCGCCGGACAGATAGCTTCCTACCGGCACGTCCGCGCGCACCATACGAAGACGCGTCGCGTCCTCCAGCACGCTGCGCACCTGCTCGGCCGCATCATCGATCGATCCGCGGAAGCCAGGCTCGCCGTTCACGGGGAACTGCAGCGAACGGAACGCGCGATCGCGGACATGGCCGCGACCGATCACGCGCACATGCCCCGGCTCGATCTCGTAGATGCCGCGAAACACCGATCGCGGCGGCACGATCGTCCAGAAGGTGAATGTCTCCTCGAAGCCAGCCGGGTCGAACGCCCTGGGAATCGACGGCTCGGCGGAGAAGATCGCCTTGACCTCGCTGGCGAAGTACAGCGAGCCGTCGTGCTCGCAGACATACAGGGGACGCACGCCCGCCCAGTCGCGGGCCAGCACGAGGGTCTGCTCGCGCGCGTTCCACAGCGCGATGGCGAACTGGCCGTTGAATCGCCAGAAGGCGTGCTCGCCCCACTGCTCCCATGCGTGCAGGATCACCTCGGTATCGCTGCGCGTGCGAAAGACGTGACCGGCGGCCTGCAGCTCCTGGCGAAGCTCTACGTAGTTGAAGATCTCGCCGTTGAACACAACCCACCAGGAGCCGTCCTCGTTGGTCATGGGTTGCTGGCCAGTGGTCAGGTCGATGATGGACAAGCGGGCATGGGCCAGGCCCGCGTGGTGATCGCGGTAAACGCCGAACTCGTCCGGACCGCGGTGGCGCAGCGAGGCGGCCATGCGTTCGAGCTGGTCGAGCGACGGCGCGGGGCAGCCCTCGCGCAGCCGGACCACGCCCGCGATGCCGCACATGCTCAGACCTCGTCCACCGGCGCCACGAGCAGCGGCGCCAGGTGTTGGTAGCGCGTGGCCCTGCGCTTGGCGTCGATGTCGCGGAACACGCGTTCGACCTGCGCCGTGGTCAGGCCCACCACCGGGCCCACCTGCTCGGCCGGGACGCCATACTTGCGCGCGTACAGGCACAGGTCCATCCGGTCGTAGGGAAGCGCGAAGTAGAACTCCTCCTGCGTCTGGCTCATCGAGTAGGTATCCGTGGTCGGCGGACGGCGACGGATGGGCTCGGGCACGCCGACGAATTCGGCCAGGGCGTAGACCTGGGTCTTGTACAGATGGGCGATGGGCTTGAAGTCCGCGGCGCCATCCCCTTGCTTGACGAAAAAGCCCTGATCGTACTCGAGCCGGTTGGGCGTGCCTGCCACCGCATAGTTGAGCCGGTCCGCGTGGTAGTACTCGATCGTCTTGCGAATGCGCTGCTTGAAGTTCGTCGCGGCCACCAGCTGAAGATACGCGGCCGCGGGCATGCGCGACGATCGGCTCTGACCGTCGGGGCTCTGCACCACGAGCTGGAAAACATTGAGCCTGTCGGCATCGACCACGGACGGCAGCGTGATCTTGCTGAGCCAGCCCGGACCGTAGTCCGGGAAGACCGTGCGGATGGCCTCCTGCTGGCGTGCGTAGCAGCCCGCGCCCTCGAGCGCGGGAGCGATGTCCTCGAGGACGGCGCGGATGCCCAGGTGCTCGGCGAGCAGACGGCCGAGTTGCAGCGAGTCGGGCGAGGAGTGGCGCTCGGGCATGAACAAGCCCAGCACCCTGTCCTTTCCGAGCGCGCGAACGCACAGGCTCGCCACCACGGAGCTGTCGACCCCGCCCGACAAGCCGACGACAGCGCCGCGCTTCTTGAGGATCCCCAGCACGTGCTCCCGAATCGCGGCTTCGGTTCGCGCCGATTCGGTGGCCACGTCGATGCGCAAGACATCCTTGTTGAACATCCTGACCTCGCCCCCTGATAGACAGGCGAATAGCACGTTCCGGCGGGAGTCTCCCGCGCGACAAGCAGTGCGACGCATTTTTTCGTGTGGACGCACGCACACGAGAGGGTGACAGCGACGGCACCACGGCACCGTAGAGCGCGCCGTCCTCTCGCCCCGCCCACTACCCGGTTGCCAAGCGCGCCGGGATTCTCCATCTTGTGCGCGGGACATCGAAGGCGGCCGGCGCGCCGAGACGCACATGAGCGATCCTCATTCCGTCAGCGACAACGTGATCCACGACTCGGAAGTCCGAGCCCATGTCGAGGTGCGCCGAGCCGGAGAGAGCGGGGCGCGGCGCATGGCGCTCACGGGCAGCCACCTGATCATCGGACGCAATCCCAAGGCCCAGATCCTGCTCGATCACACGACGGTCTCGCGCTCTCACGCGGAGCTGGTGCACGACCCGTTCGGGCGATGGTGGGTGCACGATCTGCGGAGCACCAACGGCACCTACGTCAACGGGCGCAACGTCGAGGAGCAGATGCTCAGCCCGGGGGACGTCATCGGCATCGGCGACTTCACGCTCCACCTGGAGCTGGACGCGGCGCCGGTGTTGCCCGATTCCATCTTCCCCCTGCCACCCGAAACCGACGAGCAGGAGGACGCCGACAACACGCTGGTGACGGTGATGGCCGACTCGGCTCGCGCCGAGCACCTCGACGCCCAGCACTTGCGCGCGGTCATGGCGATGGGGCGACGGCTGCTGGAGCGCGAGAGTCCCACGGAGCGGCTTCGAGAGATGTGCGAATTCCTCGTGGGGCCGGACTTCCCCGCGGAAGTGGCCGTGGTCATCCGCCAGCGCCAGGCAGGCCCGCCCAAGATCGTCAGCGGCCCGTTCTACCGCAGCGCCGACGCAGCCCGCACCGGACGCCACGTGTCGCGCGGTGTGCTCAAGGCCCTGTGGGAAACGCGAGAGCCGGTGCTCGCCACCAACGCGCTGACCAGTACCGGCGTGCGCACGGCCCGCGGCGTGCGTCGCCTGTCGACCCCGAGCAGGCTGCGTCTGTTCGCGGTCGTGGCCTGCCCTCTTGACGCAACCGGCGACAAGCTCGACAGCCTGTACGTGGAGCTTGCCCCTGCCTACGGAACGGCCGAATGGCTTACCCTGGTATCCCTCGTCAACGAGCAATACCAGCAGGCCGATCTGGTCTGGGCGATGCGACGTCACGTACGCGCCACGGCCTACGTGGAGCGCGAGCTGCAGATGGCCAGGCAGATCCAGGAAGGCTTGCTGCCGCGACCGCTGCGCGCCGCGGGTCTGGACATCGCCTTCGGCTTCGAGCCCTGCCGCTGGGTCGGCGGAGACTACGTCGACGCGATTCCCATGCCGGACGGCCGCCTGTTCTTGGCGGTCGCGGATGTGTGCGGCAAGGGATTGCAGGCCGCGCTGGTGGCCTCGAGCCTGCACACGATGGTGCGCGTCACGGTGGAGGCCGGAGGCTCGCTGCAACAGCTCGTCCAGCGCATCAACGGCTACTTCTGCTCCTACCTGCCCGTGCACTCGTTCGTGACCCTGGTCTGTGTCGCCCTCGATCCGGCCACCGGACAGATGGACTGCATCAACGCCGGGCACCCGCCGGCCTTCGCGGTGGGCAGCGACGGACACGTCCGATGGCTGCAATCGCAGGAGAACGTGGCGCTGGGCATCACGCACAGCGACATCGAGGTGGAGCGCTCGATGCTCATCGGCGACGAGATCCTGGTGCTGTACACCGACGGGCTGACGGAGGTGGTCGACGAGGACGGGCGCGCGCTGGGCCAGGAGCAGCTGGCGGCGCAGGTCGCGCGCATCGTGGAGGAGCGTCCGGGCGACACGGTGGACGACATCCGCCACGCGATCTTCGAGCTGCTGGCGAGCTATCGCGGCTCGCAGCTCGCCATCGACGACAGCACGTTCCTGGTTGCGCGCCGACCTCAACGCAGGTCGACGTTGCGCATGAGCAGAAGCTGAGGACGCCGCGACAGCAGGGAACCCCATGACACCTTTTCCATTCGTCACCGTCGGGATGCCCTGCCTCAACGAAGAGAGCTACATCGAGCCGTGCATCCGTTGCGTGCAGTCCCAGGACTACCCAGCCGATCGCATGGAGATCCTGGTGGCCGACGGCGGCAGCACCGATCGCACCCTGGAGATCATCGAGCGCCTGGCGGCCGAGGACCCGCGCATCCGTGTCATCCCCAATCCGGGACGCGTCCAGGCCGCCGGCATGAACGAGATCATCGGCGCGGCCCGCGGCGAGGTGATCGTGCGGCTCGACGTACACGGCGAGTACGCGTCGAGCTACGTGCGCAAGTGCATCGAGGTGCTCGAGCGCACCGGGGCGGACAACGTGGGCGGGGCCGCGCGCGCTCGCTCCCGCACCTGGTTCCAGCGCGCCCTGTCCGCGGCCCTCGACAGCCCGCTGGGCGTGGGCGGCTCGCGCTACCGCTCGGCAAGCAACGAGGGATTCGTCGACACGGTGTTCAACGGCGCGTTCCGCCGCTCGGTGTTCGACCGGGTGGGCCTGTACGACCCGGGCGCGATCACCAACGAGGACGCCGAGCTCAACCAGCGCATCCTGCAGTCCGGCGGCAAGATCTATCTGAGCAGGGAAATCGAAGCCTGGTACTACCCGCGCGACACGATCACCGGCCTTGCAAGGCAATACTTCAAGTACGGCCGCGGCCGCGCGCGAACCCTGCTCAAGCACAAGACCCTTCCCACGCCCCGTCCGCTCGGCCCCTTCCTGCTCGTCGTGTCCGGTGCGGCCCTGCTCGCCACCTCCGCCATCCAACCCTTCACACCCATCGCCTTCGGCCTGTACGCGTCGGCCTGCGGCCTGGAAGCCGCGCGGGTCGGACGCAAGGCTGGCTGGAAGTACGTTCCGGTAGTCTGGAGCATCTTTCCCGTCATGCATGTCGCTCACGGGCTGGGCATGGGCACCGGGCTGCTTCACTACTGGCGTCATCCGGATTGGCCCGGGCAGGAGAACACGTCAACGGCAACCATTCGCTGACCCGGGACTTGCGGCGCAGCCCCGCACACCCCATGTCCGAGTCCGGTTCGGCCGCGCATCCAAGGCTGGGGGATCGTCGACGATGTCTCACGAACAGCGCATCGACGTCACTACTTCCACGTTAGAAGGCAGTCCGCCATGACCCGACCTCGCCTCGCTCGCTTGGCATTGCTCGTCCTTGCCGCGCTGGTATCCATGGGCTGCACGCGCTGCAATAACGTCCTTTCCCTGGGCTCGGGCGCCGTGCCCACCGTGGGCGCCCCACCCACCACGCCACCGCCCGATCCGCCTCCGCCCGCGTCGGCCGAGGCCGACAACCAGCCCGGGCCAGCCGGCGCGCCCTCTATTCAACACTTCACCGCCACACCCGCCACCATCAAGCCCGGCGAGCCTGCCGTCCTGGCCTGGTCCGTGTCCGGCGCCAGGCACGTCGGCATCAGCCCCTACGGCACGGTCACCGGCACCTCGGTCACCGTCAAGCCCGCGGCGACGATCACCTACGTGCTCGCGGCCACCAACGACCAGGGCACCTCCACGGCCAGGGTCGTCGTGCGGGTCAATCAGCCCGCGGCCCCGCGCACCCTGACCGTGGGGCCCAACGGAAACGACAGCAGCGGCAACGGGACCGCAGCCAGACCCTTCGCTTCGGTGCAGAAAGCAGTAGATGCGGCCGAGCCGGGCGACACGGTGATGCTGCTCAATGGCACCTATCAAGGCGCGGTCCGCATGCGCAAGCCCGACGTCACCATCACATCGGCGCCCGGGCAGTGGGCCGTCATCGCTTCTCCCACCGACGAGCAGGCGCCCGGCGCCGTCGTCCAGATCGATCCCGACGCGCACGGCTGCGCGCTGCGGCGCCTGGAGATCGTGGGAGGCTCGTACTATGGTGTCTTCCTGCAGACTAATTGGGACTGGGGCAGTCCCGTCGTGCGCTTCGGCCCGGGCCACGTGGTCCTCGAAGACTGCTATATCCACGATACCGGCCGCGACGCCGTCAAGGTCACGCCGGGGACCGACGACGTGACCGTGCGTCGCTGCACGATCGCCCACACGGGCCAGCGGGATCCGTCGAACGCCGAGGGGATCGACAACGTGAACGGCGACCGGATGGTCGTGCAGGACACGTGGATTCACGACACGGCGACCAACGGCATCTACTTCAAGGGCGGGTCGATCGGCTCGCGCATCGAGCGCAGCCTGGTGACGGACTGCGGGGGCAGCGGCATCCTGCTGGGGTTCGACACCAGCCCCGAGTTCTTCGACACGGCGGCCAATCCCCAGTACTACGAATGCCTCGACTGCCTGGCCCGCAACAACCTGGTGCTGCGCACGCAATACGCCGGCATCGGCTTCTTCGGTGCACTTCGGGGCAAGGCGGTGCACAACACGATAGTGGACGCGGGGCGCAAGGGGCATGCGGCGGTGGACTTCGGGCTGGTGCTGCACGACTGGCAGAAAGGCATCCCCTGCCCCGGGAGCAAGGACCCGGTATTCTCCAACAACATCGTCGTGCAGACGCCGGACGACAAGGCGCCGATGGTGCAGATTCGCTACACCGAAGACAACGGCGGTGTGAGCGGGCTGCAGGGCAATCCGACGATGGCCGCCAACCGCTACGACCGGATGGGCGGACCGGCGGTGTTCTCCGACCGACGGCCCGACAGCAGGTTCGAGGGCAACCTCGCAAAGTGGGAGCAGCACACGGGCACGGACACCGGCAGCTCCGAGGGGGATCCGGGGCTCGACGGAACGCTGCACCTTTCCCCGGGCAGCGCGTGCATCGACAAGGCGCAGCCGGGGCTTGCCGACGACGACTACGACGGAGCGCGAAGGACCGGTCTGCCCGACATCGGCGCGGACGAGGCCGGGGCAGGGCCGCCCCGTCCGGTTCCGCCGCCGGGAAACGGACCCGGCACGACCGGCACCCAGGCGAGATGAAGGAGCCTCCCCTCTAGGCGATACAACATAGTCCGATGCAAGCCGAGACGAACGTCAACCCGCCCCGATGGCATACCTGGCACGCACTGGCGGCCATTGTCGTCGTGGGTGCCCTACTGCGCTTCTTTCGGCTCGAACACCAGAGCTTCTGGTACGACGAATCCGTCAGCGCGCGCTATACCACGTATCACGTCCTCGACGTGCTGCTCGGACGCGAGCTCGACCTGGGCAATCCGCCGCTGCACTATGCCCTGCTGAACCTGTGGAGCCGCGTGTTCGGCCCCTCCGACGCTGCCCTGCGCAGCCTGTCGGCCGTCGCCTCGGTCGCCGGCATTCCGCTGGTGTTCGTGGTGGCCCGGCGCTTGGTAGGCAACCGCATCGGCCTGGTGGCGGCCGCTCTCGCCGCCATCTCGCCCCCGCTGGTCTACTTCGCCCAGGAGACTCGCACCTACGCGCTGCTGCTGGCCCTGACGACGACCTCGATCTGGTCCCTGCTCCGGGCCGAAGACGAGCCGGACCGAATCTGGCCGTGGCTGGTCTACGGCGCCACCGTGTTCTTGTGCCCCTATTCGCACTACTTCGCGTTCTTCTTCCTGGCCGGCCAGGTGGTGATCGTGCTCGCGCTGCACCGACGCGATCGCAAGTTCCTGGGGCGCTGGGCCCTGGCCGTGGCCGCCGGCGCGATCTTGTTTAGCGCGATATGGCTCCCGTCGTTCTGGGCCCAACTGACCACCAAGGGCAACCTGGGCCGCACGGTGCAGGCCTGGTATCTGCATGTCATCGCCACGCCGATGGTCTTCAGCGTAGGCACGACGCTCCTGTGGAAAGGGACGGCGACCTGGGCACACGTGGCGGGTGCGGTCGCGGCCCTCGCCGCCTTCGGCACCGCATTTTTTGCGGGTCTCGGCGCGCTGCGGCGCGACCGACGCGCCCTGACCGTGCTGCTGGCCTGGCTGCTGTCTCCCATCGTTCTTCCTCTCGCGGTCTCGCTGCTGCTCTTTCCCCTCTACAATGTCCGCTACGCGCTGATCGGCGCGCCGGCATTCCTCATCATCGTCGCGGCGGGCCTGGTGCACCTGTCGCGCCGCGCCCGCGTCGTCGTGGCGGCCGGCGTGGTGTCCACCAGCCTCGCCTCGCTCGCGTTGTACTTCACCACGACAGTCAAGGACGATTGGCGGTCGGCTGCCGCCTGGCTCGACACCCAGGCCCGCCCCGCGGACATCATCGCGTTCGACGTGGACACGGGAGAGGCGCCCTATGCGCGCTACGCGCGCGGCAGTTCGGTGCACCTTCGGCTGGTTGCGCCGGACAAGGGCTCGGCCCTGGCGTTCGTGGGGACGGCGGACCGGCTCGATCCGCCGCACGACGTCGGCCAGGCGGTGCTGGGCGCGCCGCGGGTGTGGCTGGTGGTCTCGGACCTGGTGGACGGCTCGATGGGGTATTACGAGGCATTGTTCGAGAAGCGTTTCGTCGCGGGGCCCACGACGCGGTTCAAGGGGATCGAGATTACCCCGTACGTGCCGAGGCAGGGGGAATAGGGCGCGACGGCGAGATTGCACCGCGCACCGGCAACGCGACGCGCAAACACGACGCGCGAAGGGCCGCAGCGCGTCAATCGGAACGGCGAGAAAAGAAAGCGGATCGAGAACCCAACCGCGCGCACGCGGCTCGAACGTTTCGCCCGATTCCTTCAAGCCGTCGAAAGACGGCGGAACGCGACGTGGAACCTGCGCTGCGGGAAGCTCGAGCAGTCGAACAGGAGCACGAGATGATTGGACTGGATCGCCTGATGAAGCGAAGCGGAGTGATTGCCGCGGGGCAGTTCACGGACGACGGAAAGGTCGCGCGCGCCGTGGGGGACCTGGCGCCGGAGAAGATGGAGAAGCTCGCGCAGCTGTGCGCCAAGACGCATGCGTCGATGAGCCAGAACGCCAAGGCGGTGGGCGACGCGACCGGATTCGGCTTCCATCCGATGGAGGGCTGGGCCCTGACGGGCGGGAATGTGGCACTGCTCGTGGTGGGCAATACGGGCGTGCTGGTCGATTCGATCAAGGCCGATTTCAGCCAGATCTGGGTGGACCTGTACGGGCCGCCGGCGGCGGGCAAGGCCGTTCCGTAGCAGGGCGCGCCTCGCCACGGGCCGCGCTCGACATGGCTTGACCTCGCACGCTGCGTTCCCCCGTCCGTGGGGCGGGCACCGTGCGTTCCGGTTGCCTTTCCCCCGGCGCTGCGACCATGATGCGCCTCCGAACGAGGCAATCATGACGAGTGAGCATGCTTGGATCGAAGAGCTCGGGGCCGCGGTGACGGTGACCGACGAGACCGGCACGATCGTGGCGATGAACCGCCGCGCCTGTGAGACCTTCGCGGCCGACGGCGGCGCCGCGCTGATCGGCAAGAGCGTGTTCGACTGCCACCCGGAGCGCGTTCGCGGCAAGACTCGCGCCCTGTACGAGCGCCGGCTGCCGAACCACTACACGATAAGCAAGGCGGGAAAGCGCAAGATCGTCCACCAGATGCCCTGGTACCGTGACGGCCGGTTCGCCGGCGTCGTCGAGATCTCGGTTCCGATTCCGGAGGAGCTTCCTCACTTCGACCGCGGCTGAGCCGCAGGGTCGGCGCTCAGCGGTTCGCGCGGGGTCGTTCCCGTTCGCGCGGGGTCGTTCCCGTTCACGCGGGGTCGTTCCCGTTCACGCGGGGTCGTCGGCCTACACTGCTTGGTGTTGTTGCCCGGCATCCACCACCGAGCCCGCCTCGCGGGCTTTCCGGCAACGCCGCCTGCCGTGGGGTTTTGTGGTTTGGGCGGTCGACGCAGACCCCGCGGCAGGCAGCTGCGCTGGGCGCGCGGGGTTGTTCCCGTTCTCGGCTCGCGGGCGGGCGCCAGCTCGCGAATCGCGCTTGCTGCCGTCGCGCGAGAGGAGCTATCCTGCCAGCACGACGGGCGCCGCGGGCCGGCGCCGTCGGACGCGAGGGAGGCGATACGAGCATGGCGAAGACGGCGAAAACGAAGCGGGCGAATCGGGTCGAGGCAACGGTTTCCAGCGATGTCCTGAGTTTGTCGGCCATGGCCGATCCGAAGCTCATGGCGGCCTGGCGGGGTGCGATTGGCAAGTATCGCGCTGCCTTGGAGGGCGAGTCGGCGAGCTGGGACAAGCGCTACGAGCTCCTCGCCGCGATCATCGACCACGATCCGCCGCTGTACTTGGCCGGCGGCTACCAGCACCTTCGGTCCTTTCTCGCCGCCGAGGCGCCGGGCGAGAGCGAGCGCACCATCCGCAGCAAGATGCGCGTGGCGCGCTACTTCGCTCCGTCGGACGAGGCTGCCCACGGCGTTACCAAGCTCGACCTGCTGCTGGGCTATCTCGACGCCAAGGGCGCACTGCCCAAGGCGGGCCGCGCGCTCAATCCGGATACGGTGCGCCTCGAGGTGCGCGTCAACGGCAGCGTGGAGCGGGTCAGGTTCGTGGACGCGAGCGCTGCCACGCTTCGGAGCGCTACGCGGGAGCTGCTGAGCCAGGCGGATGGGACGAAAGCCAGGCAGCCCCGGGCGGTCGTCGCGGTGCGCGCTGCGCTGGGCAAGGCGGGCCTGGGCCAGGTGACGGTCAGCTTGCGCGGCAGTCGTCTTACCCTGGGCGGCATCGAGCCATCGGAGCTGGGCAAGCTGGCCAAGGCCCTGGGCGCGGTGAAGATCGCGTAGCGCAGGAGGTCACTGGCGTCTGGCCAGCGCGAGGGGCAGGCGGAGTGCAGGGCCGCAGCGAGAATTGAATGATCTAGGCCTAAGCCTTCGGCCGCCTCCTTTTCTTGGGTGCATTCTGTCGGCCCGGGTTTTTGTTCCCCTCCCCGAGGCCGAAAACTTGGCCACTCGAAAAAACACATGGCGGTGCTCTTCGCTATTCGACGAAAGGGAGCACCGCCATGAAGCGACCGAATGCCGCAGGGACCGTTCTACGAGCCTTGGCGCCGCTGGTCCAGAAAATGACAGAACTCGAGCAACTCGCGCTGGACAGACAAGCGATGTCGGTTGTGCAGATGGGCAGGCAGCTGACGGAAGCTGCGCTGGAGGCAGCGCGGCGGGCGGTCGAGCTGTTGCTGGACCAGGCGGCACGCAGCGCGCCGACCAGCATGCGCTGCAGCTGCGGAGGGCAGGCGACCTCGGATGGCTTCGAGCACACTTCGTTCGTGATGCGCTGTGGACGAGTGCAGCTGGACCGGCGGCGTGTGAGCTGCGACCGGTGTCAGCACACAGAAATGCCGCTGGACAAGGCATGGTCGCTGCCCGAGGGTGAAGATGCCGACGACGTGAGAGAGGCGACCGAGCGTCTGGCGTGCCGGCTGGGATACGGCGAAGGGATCGAAGAGCTCGAGAAGCTCTGGGGCGTAGCGCCCAAGAGCACCAGCACGGCGCAAGGGTGGGTGGTGCAGGACGGGGGGCGATTCCAACAGGCGGTGCGCCAGGATGCCCAGCAGCACTGGGACAGCTACGTCGAGCAGCAGCAGGCCGTGGCGCAGGGCGAGCAACGCGAGGTTGAGCGGCAACCGGGCTTCGGGGTGGTGGAAGCCGATGGGGTCTTCGTGCTGACGTGGAAGCAAGGGCAGGAACCCAGGCGCAAGATTGGTCAAAGCTCAGCGACAGAAATCGGGCAAAGCGACTTGCAGAGCCCGGTCAGCGAGCTGAGCGATGGGGTGCTGCGCCACCAGCCACCCAGCACGCTCTCGCAGTTGCAAGGCTCTCCGATGGGACCGAAAGCGCGATCCGAACGTGTGCGAGGGCGCGAGGTGTGCGTGGGGCTGGTGTACCTGGGTGAGCACGCTTGCGAGCTGAGCCCAGGCCATGGCGTGCTCTTGGAGCGTCGCTACGTGGTGGAGCTCAACGATCGCGAGAGCTTCTGGCCGCAGCTGCACGCGGCGGCGGCAGCGCAAGGCGTGCTCGCTCGACAGCAGCTGGTATGGCTGTCAGACGGCGGCAGGTACTTCATCGATCAAAGCGCGGAGCTGTTCCAAGACCAACTCCTGGTGCCGGTGCTCGACATCCAGCACGCCAACCAGCATGTGTGGGAGACGGGGCACAAGCTGGTGAGCGACAACAAGGCAGTGTCCGGCTGGGTGGGTCCGCGTATCGAGGCGATCAAGGAAGGCAACAGCCAAGGGATGCTCATCGATCTGGCCGAACAACGCGAGCTGCGAAAAGGCTCCGAACAGCGCAAGGCGATCGATGCGTTGAGCGGTTACGTGCAGCGCCACAAGCACATGATGGACTACCCGCGGTATCGGCAGGCGGGCTATCCGATCGCGAGCGCGGCCATCGAGAGCACCAACAAGCGTCTGGTCGGGCGGCGATGCAAGCAAGGAGGCATGATCTGGGGCGAAAGGGGGCTTGAGGCGATCCTGGCTTTGCGCGCAGCGCTGTTCAACCCGGGGGCATGGACACGGTTATGGCCTGAAGCGCTCGCCGCCTGAGCGGCGCTCTCCGTGGATCACAATTTGGCGTCAGCAAACGAGGTCCGTCCAGGCGGAGCCACCGTGGCGCACTGTGCTCGATCAGGTCCGGTCGGCTCCCACAATGCCGCAGTGTTCGGCTGCGCGTTGCCTCGCGTCTGCTGCGCTGGCCAGTGCTCGCGAATGTCTTTCCGTTCTCGGTGGAACCCGGGCCAACAAGATGCCCCCCCTTTTCTTCAAACCGTTGACAACTCGTATGATGCGGGTAGACTGCAACCTGCAGGAGGTGACGATGGGCCAGAAGCACCGAAGCACCGAAGCACCGAAGCACCGAAGCGTGGCTTGGCGCGCGGTAGCGTCTTGATTGCAGTAGCGGTGGCGCTTCCGGCTGGGGGCTGCGCGCTTGACAACGATCCGTATCCGGTGGCAGCCGCTGCCAACAAGCGGGAGGTTGTCCAGCCGCAACAAACGGCCGGTGCGTCCTCGCCGACTTCTCGCGAAACGCAGGAGGCGCTCGTTGCTGGTGTCGATCTGCCGATACCCGAACTGTTGGAGCAGAAGCCGCTCGAAACCGTTGGTCCCGCGAACGCGACGACCGAACCTTTCAACTCGGTGAGCCTCATGTCCCCCAGCCCGCCGGATGCACCTGGGCGCGTGTCAACCGAAGTTGTTTGGGTGGACCTTGAACGGAGGATCGAGCAGCGGCTTCGATTCGATCCGCAACAACTCGGGCAGGTTGCTGCGCAACTAACAGCGAGAGGCGTCAACAAGCCCGTGCGTGGCGACGACGCTTCGGGCGCTGCCGCGGGACCGCAAACGGGACTGACGCCGATGGGGCTCTCCTACGGCGTGGACAATCGCCAATTCTTAGGCTTCTGGCCATCCTGGCCGTACACGACGGTCGGCAGAGTGCACGCGCGCGGCGGAACGGGAACACTGGTTGGCAGACGCGTGGTGTTGACTTGCGCGCACTGCATCACCGACGAAGTGGCGCACGCGTACTGGCCTCAACCATGGTACTTCGTACCGCGCCAGTCCAACACGGGGGCGCCGTGGGGTTCCTTGGAGGTCCAAGGCTTCATGGTCGGCAGCTACATTGCGACGGGCTGCACAGAAATCGGGCACGGTTGGGCGGAATGTGTTCCTCAAGACTGGGCCCTCCTCGTGCTGAAGGACAACTTCCCGCTAGGTCACCCGGGGTGGCTGGGCTATGCGAGCCTCGGCCTGCAAGACACGATCAACGCTGCAAACAAGCGCTCACCGGGATACCCCTGTTGCGGCAACCCGGAGTCCCCCTTTGACGGCACGCTCGACTGCCGAGTCTGCGGCGGTCCGACGGCGTGGACGTGCTCCGACTTCCAGTGGAGCCAACCATCCAATTGCTCGATCGGGGGCTTCGAGTATTCCGACTTGGCATTCACGCACGGCTGCGACATGAGTCCAGGTCACTCGGGTGGGCCGATATTCTACGACGACGGTGGAAACTACTACGTTATCGGCGAAAACTCGGTCCAGATGTGCACCACATGTGTTGGCGCCCCCAACACCGCGAATCCCAATCTGGCGAGACGGATCGACAACAACCTTTATGGCTTCATTTCGTTCCTAAGGGCGCTCTACCCGTGAGCGTGATGGAGAGGAGGCCGACGATGACGACGAGATTCTGCGTGCTATGCGCGTCCACGCTTCTCCTTCTCGGATGCAGCGCGAAGAAGGATGACACCTCCACCACAGCGAGTGGCTCTCTCGAAGCCGCCCCGTGTCAGCCATATCAGGTTCCGACTGGCTGCGAGGAAGCGCTCTGCAAGACGTACCATTGCGGAGCGCCCGACTCGTTCCTCGATGCGAACCGCTGCCAGCGCAAGCACTGCGAGACGCAGCAAGACTGCGCCGTGGATGAGGAGTGCCGCATGTTGCGATACGTTCTTCCTTCGTGCTCTGGTGTCACCGACGCTGGCGTGTGCTTTTGCGGTGACGACATGATGAACGTCGACAACCAACTGTGCCTTCCGAAGCAGTAGACAGCGCGCGCCGTATTGGGCGTCGAACGCCCACCATCGCCCGAGGCAGTGCCGTTCGCCCGAGGCAGTGCCGTTCGCGCGGGGTCGTTCCCGTTCGCGCGGGGTCGTTCCCGTCCTGCCCGCGCTCGCCCCGGCGGCGCATCACGCTCTCCTTCTCATGTCGGCCCGTCAGAGCCCTCGCGACCTGCGCAGTGCCGTCCGGGCTGCCGTCGCCCACGATGCTCAGCTCGTACCCGTCGCTCGGCCGGGCCTCGGGCAGTGCGTCGGACGGCCGCTCGCGAGGGACGTTCACGCCGGAAGCCGCGTGCGTGCCGCACGTTCCCGACGCGCCCCCGCGAGGTCGACGTCCCGCCCAGCATTGACGCGGCTCGCCGTGGCGCTACAGTGACAGGCAGTGCGGCAGGGGGCCCGGGGCGACGTTTTGCCGCTGGCGCCTTGCCGCCATCGGGTCGGACCGTGAACGGGCCGGCCGGGTGCCGAAGCGGCTTTCCTCATTGACCTGTTGCGGAGCTCCCGTGGGCTACGTCGCCTTTGCTGCCGAAACCTCGGATCGCGAAGCCCTCGCGCGGCTTTGGGCCGAGAATAT
This sequence comes from Myxococcales bacterium, assembly GCA_021847645.1. Lineage (GTDB taxonomy): Bacteria > Myxococcota_A > Polyangia > Polyangiales > Polyangiaceae > JAJZQG01. The sequence continues at coordinate 42,626 of JAJZQG010000009.1, read as the reverse complement.
GAGCGACCGGCAAATCGCCCTCGCCCTGGACAGGCGCATGCGGTGGCTCTACGAGGATCAGCGCGCGACCGGTGTGCGCACCTGGCTGGTCAAGAAGGATGACACCGGCGAGGTCGTCGGCTGCGCGTCCGTCTGTCCGCGCACGCTGCACGTCGACGGACGCGACGTGCGTGCGGGGTTGTTGTCGGACTTCGCGATCGCGCGGGCGCACCGGGTGGCCGGGCCGGCCATCACGCTGCAGCGCGCGCTGGTGGCCGATTCCGCGGGGCTGGGCATGGAGCTGCTCTTCGGCCATCCCAACCGGGGCGCGGTGCCCATCTTCCGGCGGGTCGGCTACGAGCAGGTCGGCGACATCACCACGTGGACCAAGCCTCTGCGCAGCGCTGAACGCCTCCGCGCGTACCTCTCGCCGCTGCTGGCCGACACCGCCGCGCTGGCCGTGGACCGGCTCTTGGCCGCCAATGACCTGCGTCTTCGCCTCGCGCACGGCGGCTGGTTCCGTGAGCAGGAGCTGGACCGCGCCGACAATCGCTTCGACGCTCTGTGGGAGCGGGGAAAGACCGACAAGCCCGCGACCATCGAGCGCACCGCCGAATACCTCAATTGGCGCTATGCCGACTTCACCACCGCGCAATTCCGCATCTTCGCCATCTCGGATCGGCGCGGACGGCGGCTGCGCGGCTATGTCGTGTGGCGGGCCGATCGCGGCGCGGCCCTGGCCTCGGACGTATTCTGGGACGGCGGCGATCGTGTTCTTCGCGCGCTGCTGGTGCGGTTCGCGTGCCGCATGAGGCGCCGGGGCCTGCAATCGGTCCACCTGATCGTGCTCGGCGACGCTTCGCTCGCGCCCTGCCTGCGATCGTCACACTTCTTTCCCGCAACGCCGGACCCGCGCCCGGTCATCGTGCATGTTAGTACCAGCGCCCCGCAACACCTGCGCATGCTCCTGGGCGCGCCGTCCCGCTGGCTGCTGTTCGACGGCGATCTCGACTTGTGAGAGGAAGCACCGTGTCGGAAAAGTGCAACGTCGCATTCGTCGTCAACAACCTGGACGTGGGCGGCCTCGAGAAAGTCGTCTTGCAGCTGATTCGGCACCTGGACCGCTGCGCTTTCGAGCCCATGCTGGTGTGTCTGGACGGTCCTGGAGCGCTGTTCGCCGAGGCCGATCTGGCCCCGCGAAGCTGCCTGGTCCTGAACAAGTCCCGGGCGCGGCGCTTCGGCCCGGTCCGCTTCGACCCGGCCATGCTGCTTTCCATTCGCACGTTCTTCTGCGACAACCACGTGCATGTGGCCCACGCCCACAACGCCGCGCCTCTCATCTACGGGGGAATCGCCGCCCGCCTCTGCCGCCCCCGCCCAGCCTTCGTCTACAGCGAGCACAACCAGATCTACAGCGCCTCCCTGTCCGACCGGCGCAAGTTCCGTCGCTACGTGCGCCTCGCCGATCGCATCGTCGCCGTCTCCGACGACCTGCGCCGCTCCCTGCGCGACCAGGCCCGCATCGACGTGCCCATCCGCGTCATCCACAACGGCATCGACGGCTCGCGGTTCTCGGCCAACGCGGCCCAGCGAATCCGCGGCGAGCTGGGCCTGTCCGCCGACGATCTGGTGATCGGCACCGCGGTCGTGGTCTCCAAGCAGAAGGGCCTGACCTATCTGGTCGAGGCGGCCCGATCGGTGATCGCCCGGGAGCCGCGCGCGCGATTCCTCGTGGCCGGCGAGGGCCCGCTGCGTCCCGAGCTCGAGCGCCAGGCCGCTTCCCTGGGCCTTGGCGATCGCTTTCGCTTCCTCGGCTACCGCAAAGACATCCCCGAGCTGCTGGCCTCCCTCGACCTGTACGTGCTTCCGTCGCTCTGGGAGGGTCTTCCCCTCGCGCTGCTCGAGGCCCTCGCCATGGGCAAGCCCATCGTCGCCACGCGCGTAGGTGGCAATCCGGAGATCGTCGAGGACGGCGTCCACGGCAAGCTCGTTCCGCCGGGCAACGCCGTCGCGCTGGCCGACGCGATCGTCGGTGTGCTGCAGGATGCCGCGTTCCGGGCCGAGGTCGCCCTGGCGAGCCGCAGCAAGTTCGAGCGCGCCTTCAGCGTGAGCGCCATGGTGCGCGCGCACGAAGAGCTGTATTCCGCGTTGCGATAGGCACCATCGTCGCTCCGAGAACGGGATGATCTTCGGATTGGAAGCCCCTTACTGATCCTCGCCGCGATCGCGCGGTCGCGGGCGCGCCGGGGTCTCGCCGGCCATGATCGTGCGGTCCGACCCGTCGACGCGCACGGGCGGCCCGCCCGGCACCACGGGCAGCAGCCTGGGCGGGAACATGCCGCCGATGGTCAGCTGCACCACGTCGCGATAAAAGGTGGGCAGCGGGGCGATGTCGGCGCTGTTGCCGTATTGGCGATAGTGCTGATAGCGAATCGAGGCATCGATTCCGATGGGCGACAGCCAGGACAGGGACACGTCGCCCGACGCCGAACGCACGCTTCCGACAGGCGTCTGGCTCGACAGATCGATAGCGTGGTTGTTGGCGCCGGCCAGAGAAGAGGAGAGCACGATAGGCACGCGACGGCTCAAGGGCAGGTTGCCGGTGAGCGTGACCTGGTCCGTGCGGTACTCCTGTCCCACGAACACGTTGGGAACGATCGTGCGGGCGTAGATCAGAGAAGCGGAGCCTCCCACGGTGAAGAAGAACACCCCGCCGGACCAGACCGGGGACCACACCGGATGCCGCACGTCGTTGACGTCGGCGGAGGCGACGGTGCCGGCGGTGGCACGGGTGCTCCAACGCGGGCTCCAGTCATGGCTCCATTGCGCGTCGGCGCCGATGTTGAGCTGATCCTGGCGCGGGGCGACCTGCACGCCGTTGGTGGTCTGCACCGGGGTGAAGAACCAGCCGCCATTCAGCACGAGGCCGAACCCGTCGTTGCCCTCGGTGTACTGGGCGCCGCCGGACGCATCGAGCAGGTAGTGGTTCGGCTCGTTGGAGGACGAGCCGACGTAGGTAGCGCCGGAAAACGCGGCGGTTTGCAGGCCATGCCAGTGGGGCGTGAAGTCATGGCCGTACGATTGGTTGGCCCCGACGCTCACGACGGACCCGGCTCCGGCCGGCACGACGGTGGTGGCGTCCTGGCCCACGGCGTTGCGCAGCACGCCGGCGTTGACGCGCGACCGGGTGACGTTGGCCCCGATGGTCAGCTCGTCGCGCGGCGAGAGCGTGAACAGTCCGCGCCAGCTGACGATGTCGCCGGAGGTATCGAGCGCGTTGGACGCGAAGAACACGGCCATCGGGTGGGTGTAGGTGAATTGATGAAGCGCCAGGGGTGATTCGTGGAACACGGTGAGCCCGGGCGAGACCTGGAGGAACCAGGTACGCAGCGGCGTGGGCTGGCCGGGTGCGGGATTCGAGGGCGTTCCGAGCACGTTGTCGTTGTAGCCGACCGTGATCGAGTCCAGCACGTGCGCGGTCATGTCCGCGCGCGCGCTGTGCGTGCACCACGCCACGACTGCGAGGCCGGCGATCAAGCCGACCGCTGTGCGCTGCATGCCCCCACCCTTAGCATGTCGACGGCGCACCACAATCCGCTAGAATCCCGGCGTGCCGAACGCGAAGCAAGCAGCGCTCGAAAAACTGGGCCTCGCCCTGGTCGATCCCGAGGACTCGCCCCGGGCCTACGCCGAGCTACTGCGTATGGCCCGCCGCGTGCGCGAATCCCACCGACGCGCCGTCGGCCTGCTGCCCGCCTCCCCGCCCGTGGCCGTCCCCGCCGTCGCCATCCAGCTCGCCGCGGTCATGGCCGACGTGTGCGCGGGCCCCATCGCGTTCGTCGACGCCAACACCCGCTGGCCAGCCCTCGCCGCGGTCGCACCGCACGGCGACCCGCAAGCGGACGGCTCCGCGCGCGTCACGCTCTGCCGCGGGGTTGTCGCCTTCACGCGCCCGCCGTCGCAGGACGATCGAATCGACGTCGATTGGCTACAGGACACGCTCGACGAGCGTGCCCATGGCTTCGCGCACGTGCTGGTGGATCTGACGGGATTCGCGAGCATGGGGGAGCACGCACGGGCGTTCGACATGCTCGACGGGGTGCTGGTGGTGGCCCGGGCCGGCGTGAGCAGGGAGGGGGACCTGCTCGCGCTGCAGGCACAGGTTCCCCGTGCCCGCATGATGGGCGTGCTGCTGTCGGGCTAGGGACGCATGCTGCAACGATTCCGCGACAAGAACCTGGACACCTGGCTGGCGGGATGGCTGCGCGACCGCACGGCACGCCTGGCAGCGCCCCGCTACCAGGGACGGCGCCACCTGATCTTCGCCCTGTGCGATCACTTCGAGCCGCTCTGGGGCCGGGCCGACGAGCGCACCGGCTTGGCCCGCGTGCTGGCCTGGCGCGAGCGCTATCCGCTGCTGGCCTCGCGCTTCCGCGACGCGGACGGCCGTCCTCCTCAGCACTCGTTCTTCTTTCCCGGCGAGGAGTACCGCGAGCCGTTCTTCGATCACATCGACCAGCTCGTGCGAGAGGGCTTCGGCGAGGTGGAGCTGCACCTGCACCATGACGACGCCACGCACGCGCAGACCCGCGACGACATCGAGCGCTACGTGGGGACGTACGCCGCGCGGGGACACTTCTCGCGAGACGGGTCGGGACGCGCACGCTACGCGTTCATCCACGGCAACTGGGCCCTTGCCAACGGGCGCCCGGACGGGCGGCAATGCGGAGTGGACGACGAGCTGCAGCTGCTGTTCGACACGGGCTGCTATGCGGACTTGACGTTCCCCTCGGCGCCCGACGTCACCCAGCCCGCGCGGGTCAACCAGCTATATTGGCCGGTGGGCGACTTGAGCCGCAAGCGATCGTACGAGCATGGGCAGCGCGCGCGGGTGGGCAAGACGTACTCCGATCGGCTTCTGATGATCGAAGGGCCCCTCGCGATCGCCCGACGGCCGGGGTCGGCCGCGCTTCGCATCGAGAACGCCGCGCTAACGGCCAACGACCCGCCGAGCGCCGCGCGCGTGCGCTCTTGGATCGCGCAGCACATCCACGTCGAGGGCCGGCCCGAGTGGGTGTTCGTCAAGGTGCACACGCACGGCGCGCCCGAGAAGCAGGCCGCCAGCTTGCTGGGCGACGGCGGGGGCACGCTGCACCAGGTGCTGACGTCGCGCTACAACGACGGCGATCGCTGGGTGCTTCACTACGTGACCGCGCGCGAGCTGTTCAACATCGCGTGGGCGGCGATGGAGTGCCGCGAGGGCGATCCGAACCGCTACCGGGACTACCTGCTGGCGCCCCCGCCGATTCGCCTGCGGTGAACCCACGGGCTACGCTCAGGGCATGTACAGGGTGTCGCCGCGCATCATCACCAGGTTCTGCTCGGGGGCCTTGCCGGACATGATCGCGTCGTAGTCGATCGGAATGCGCTTGATGCTCCCCTGCGGTTCCTTGCGGATGAGCACCGCGTCGGAGGGGGACGCGAACCGGTTGGGCCCCCCGGCCAACGCGACCGCTTCGGAGACGGTGAGGTACTGGCGCGAGGTGTACATCCCGGGCTGTGTAACGTTGCCGGACACCGTGAATCGGTAGCTGTTGACTGCCGTGACCGCCACCGTCACGTACGCTCCCTCCTCGCGGATGTAGTTCTGCAGGCGCTTGGAGATCTCGGCCTTGAGTTGCGTCGGGGTCAGACCCGCGGCTCGGATGTCGCCCACCAGCGGCATCGTGATGGTGCCGTCGGGACGCACCTCGATCTCGGTATTGAGCTCGGAGTTCTTCCAAACGGTGATGCGAAGCCCGTCGGCTACGCCGATTACGTACTCGACCTGTTGCGGATTGGGCTCTTTCGCATAAGGGTAGCGGTTCGGGGCGGATGCACAGCCCGCCAGGGAGAGGCACAGCACCATCAGCGCGGGGAGCTTGTTCATGAATCCTTGTCCGACCGTTCGCATCATGCGTATGCAGTGACCGAGCGATGTTCATCCTGCCAGGAATCGTCGGTCTTGTTTCGCTGATCTTCCTGAGGCCCTTCGAGTTCGTCGAGAGCCTGCGGGGTGTACCATTTTTGTACGTGTTCTTCACCCTCGCGGTGTTCGGCTACGTGGTCGACGTGCGTCTGGGCCGCGCCCAGCTGCGGTTCGCGCCCCAGTGGCGCTGGGTGCTCGGGTTCCTCGCCTGGTGCCTGCTGACCCTGGCCATCGCGCAGCCATCCCAGCTGCCCGCTGCATCCTTCGCGCTCGCGATCCTGGGCTTCCTGTTCTTCGTGATCGCCCACGGCGTGCAGACCTTCCGCGCCTTCGAGCTGGTGGCCGCCGTCGTGCTCGGTTGCGCGCTGCTGATCTCCGCGGTCTGTGTCCACCAGGGCACCCAGCCCTTCACCTGCATCGCCGTGGCCCAGGGCGAGGAGCGCGCCAGCCGCGGCGAGTCCGACGGCCGCCCCTGCAAGACGCCCGACGAGTGCCTGCCCGACTCTCCGGACCCGGAGCTGCAGTACCGCTGCGAGCGCGCGGGCATCTTCGACATCACGTCGATCGGCGGGGGCCGCGTGCGATACGTGGGCGTGCTGCAAGACCCGAACGAGGCGGCGCTGGCTGTGGGCGTCGCGGTGCCCATCGCCTTCGGCTTCTATGAGCGAAAGCGCTCCCGGTGGCGGTTGCTGCTGCTGCTGGCCACAGTGCTGCTGGTGGGCATGTGCGTGCTGATGACCGAATCGCGTGGCGGCCAGCTGGTGGTCCTGGCCGTGCTCGGAGCCTACTTCATCAAGCACTACGGCTGGCGCGGCGTGGCCGTCGCCGCCATCGCCAGCGCCCCCATCCTGCTGTACGGAGGACGCAGCGGCGCCGAGGCCGATTCGTCCTCCACCGAGCGCATCGAGTGCTGGTGGGAAGGCATGTACATGTTCCGCACCCACCCGCTGTTCGGCGTGGGCTTCGACCGCTTCACCGACTTCCACTACCTGACCGCGCACAACTCCTTCGTGCTGGCCCCGGCCGAGCTGGGCTTCCCGGGCATGATGCTGTGGACCGCGATCGTGTACCTGTCGGTCAAGATCCCCTGGTCGGCGCTCGGCCGCTACGCGTCCTGGCCCCAGGCAGCGGTGGCCCGCACCTGGGCCATGAGCCTGCTGGCCTCCTGGATCGGCATGATCGTCGGCGTGTTCTTCCTGTCGTTCGACTACCACTACGTGCTGTGGATCTGGTTCGGCCTGACGGGAGCCTTCTACGCTGCGGTCAAGACGCACGACCCCGAGTTCGACGTGCGCATGACCCTGCGCGACTTCGCAGCGCTCGGCAGCTTCAACGTCATGCTCATCGTCGTGATCACGCTCTACACGCGCTGGAAGACGGGCGGCTGAGCGCGATGGGCTCTCGTGCTCAGTGCCCGCCGCCGCGAACCATGATCAGCGGTGTCTTGAGCAGCACGCCCAGTTCGGCCCTGAGGTAGGTGCCGAGCTGCTCGAGCGACGCCGTGTACGCGAGGTCGTAGAGCAGCTTGGCGCGCATGTCGTCGGCCAGGGCGCCTTCGGCCTCCTCGAGCTTGAAGGGGTTGGCCAGGTCCTGCCGGAACGGCGCCAGCACGCTGTCTTCTGGAATGGCGCCCGTATATCCGAGCGAGACCTGGGCCAGGCCCGTCAGCCCGGGTTTCACGTCGCGCATTCGCTCCTCGAAGTACGGGATCGCCAGGGCCAGATCGGCCAGGATCTCAGGGCGTTCCGGGCGCGGTCCCACCAGGCTCATGTCCCCCCGCAGCACGTTCCACAGCTGCGGCAGCTCGTCGAGACGGCTCTTGCGAAGGAATCGGCCCAGCGGCGTCACGCGCGGATCGTTCTTGGATGCGAGCACGGGCCCCGTGAGCTTCTCGGCGTCCACGCGCATCGTGCGGAACTTGTAGATGGTGAACTCGATGCAGTGGGGCACGGAGTTGGGAACGTGCGGGTCGCGGGCCAGCAGCCGCCCGGCGCGTCGCTGGGTGAAGAATACCGGCCCGGGGGAGTCGATGCGAATGGCGGCCGCGATCACCGGGTAGAGCGGCAGGGTCATGCCCAAGCCGATGGAAGAGCCCACGATGTCGATGGCACGCTTGACGGCTCTGACCACACGAGGGGGCATCAGAGCACCTCCTGCCGCGCGGGGCGCACGACGACACGGCGCAAGCCCATCCGCGCACGCGCGGCGAGCACTTCATGTCTCGGTCCCCGGCCGTTGGACGTCATCGCTCCGGATCTGCATCCGCGAGGTCGGGACGACAAGAGGCTTCGCATCTGTCCGCGTCACAGCCCAGGCCGGCCGAGGCATGGACCAGGCGGCCGTCGGCCATCGCTTTGTGGCCGATCGCGCCGGCGCATGCGACAATCCCTCGCAGGCCGGTGATCTATCTTCGCGTGCCCGGACAGCTTGCCTACCGCGAACTCGCTACGCGAGCCGTGGCCTTCGCCTGCAAGCACGCACGCTCCGACGGCACGTCCGACAACGGCGAAGGCTTGGACGAGGACTTCTCGTACGAGGCCGTCTCGGCCATCGGTGAGGCCTTCAACAACGTCGTGTTGCACGGCTATGCGGGCCGTCCCCCGGGCGATGTGACCCTGCAGGTCGAGACGCTCGAGGATCGGCTCGTGGTGCAGATGCTCGACGACGGTGCGAGCTTCGATCCGGCGGCGGTTCCCGCGCCCGATCTGGAAGGCCTGCCCGAGTCGGGCATGGGGTTGTACATCATCCGCTCGTTCGTCGATGATCTCGCGTACGAGCCTGGGCCGCCCAACTCGCTGCGATTCACCAAGTACTTCCGCTGACGGGTCACGCCATGTCGGGTCACCATCTGCCGCACCGTCTACCACCTCCAGAGACAGGGGCCACGTGGCGCCGCGGCCCCGGGCAACGCCCGGCCTGGCGGAACCGTCGGTCCTTTGGGTTCATCGGAACGCTCCAGGGAACACAGCGATGAAATTCTCCATCTCGCCCCAGGAAGATCACGTGCTCGTGCAGATAGCCGGCGAGCTCGACTCGATGACCGCTCCGGATCTGCGGCCCTCGTTCGACTCGCTCGCCGACGAGTCGCCTCCGCGCGTCGTGCTCGACTTGTCGTCGCTGCGCCTCATCGACAGCTCCGGAGTGGGCGCCATCGTCTCGCTGTTCAAGCGCGTGCGCGCGGCCGGAGGCAACTTCGAGGTGCGCGGTGTCCAGGGCCAGCCGCGATCGATCTTTCAGGTGTTGCGCCTCGACCGCGTCTTCAAGATCGACTGAGCCCGTGCGCGTGCTCGTTGTCACCAAGCTCTTTCCCAACGCGCTCGAGCCCGCGTTCTCGCCCTTCAACCGTCACCAGTTCGCGGCCCTCGGCCGCCTTTGCCACGTCGAGGTGCTGGCTCTGCTCCCCTGGTTTCCCGGCGTGGGCCTGCTCTCGGGCATCTCCCGTGCGGGCAGGACCACGCGGGTCCCCGCCTCCGAGCTCATCGACGGCCTGCCTGTCTCGCACCCGCGCGTGCTGTACATCCCGCGCGTCGGCCACGCCCTGGCCGGCCCCTTGTACGCAGCCTCGTTGCTGCCGCGCGTGCTGGCGCGGCGCGATCGATTCGACGTGATCCTCGGCTCCTTCGCATATCCCGACGGCTTCGCGGCTGTGGTGCTCGGCCGCGCGGCGCGCGTGCCCACGGTCATCAAGGTGCACGGCACCGACATCAACGTGCTGGCCGGCCTGCGGGCCATTCGCCCGAACCTGCGCTGGGCCCTGTCGCACGCCGCCGCCGTGGTGGCCACGAGCAAGCCCCTGGCCCAGGCCGCCGTCGCCGCCGGCGCGCTGCCGTCGCGCACCACGGTCATCATGAACGGCCTCGATACCGGCGCCTTCCGCCCCCGCGATCGCGACGAGTGCCGACGGGACCTCGGCTTTCCCGATGACAAGAAGTGGATCCTGTACGTCGGCAATCTCAAGCGTCCCAAGGGCATCCTCGACCTGCTCGAGGCGTTGACCGTGTTGGCGTCCGCACGAAGCGACCTTCGTCTGATGGTGGTGGGCGATGGTGAGCAGGAGCGCGAGTGCAAGGCGTTGGTGCGCGAGCGCCGACTGCCGGTCGAGTTCATCGGCCCGCGGCCCCACGACCAGGTGCCGCAGTGGATGGGTGCGTGCGACGTGCTTGCTTTGCCCAGCTGGGCGGAAGGCACGCCGAACGTGGTGCTCGAGGCCATCGCCTCGGACCGTCGCGTGGTCGCCTCGAACGTCGGGGGCATTCCGGACATCGTGACCTGTGCGGACATCGGCGAGTTGGTTGCGCCTCGGGATCCGCCGGGGCTGGCGGCCGCGCTTGCGCGGGCACTGGATGCGCCCTACGTTGCGGGCCGGGTATCGAGCTGCGCGGCGTTCGGCAGTTGGGACGACAGTGCGAGCAAGCTTCACGCGGTCTTGGCGCGCGTGGTCGGGGAGCGGGGGCGCAATGAGCGGTAGCTGGGTAGACGACGAGCCGGGCTGGCCAGAGCTTCGGAGCGAGCTGGCGCGCGCGGCCCGTCGCGCCCGGATGCGCTGGCTGCGCACCGTGTTGCTGACCGTGGCGCTGACCGCGGGGCTCATCGCGTGGCGCGCCCACAAGCCTCGCATGTACAAGGCGACCGTCGTGTTTCAGGTCACCGAGGGACGATTCGATCCGCAGTCGGCGCCGCCGACCGGCGCGAGCCTGCAGGACCATATCTGGAACGTCACCCTTTCGGCCTCGCGTCTGCTCGAGGTCATCCAGCAGTTCCACCTGTATCCGACGCGCATGCGCTCCGATCCGAGCTGGGCGGTCGAGTCGATGCGCGACGATCTCGATGTGAAGGTGGTGCGCAACTTCTTCAGCCAGGAGCGCTCGGCCGGCGATCCGCCGCGTTCTGCCCGTCTGGCCATCTCGTACCAAGCCCAGGACTCGCAGCTCGCACACGACGTGGTGACGGAGCTGGGACGTCGGGTCGCCGAGCAGCAGACCGAGCAGCGCAAGCGATCGGCGCGTGCGGGAGCCGAGCATGCGCAGGTGGCGACCACGCGGCTGCGCGAGCAGCTCGACGACGTGCGCACCGAGCAGGCGCGGCTGAACATGGCGTATGCCACGGCGTCTGCGGAAGACGCTCCGCTCATGCAACTGCGCCTGCGCGACGTCACAGCCGACATCACCGCGCTGGAAGCGCAGCTCGCGCAGGCCGAGCGCGCCTCGTTGGACTACGATCTGCGCACCGCATACGAGGGCCAGGACATGGGGCTGCGATTCGACATGATCGATCCGGGCCGACCGCCAGCCCTGCACATCAGCCGCAACACCGAGCTGGCGGTCTTCGGCATCACGATGTTCGTGCTCCTCGCCCCCTTCGTCGTTCTCGGCGTGGGCGTGTTCGACTGGCACGTCGACGGCGCCGAAGACGTGATGCGGCTCGGGCTCGAGCCCTTCGGCCATGTGCCGTCCTTTCCGGGCGACGGGCTCGGCGCCTTGGTCGATCGCCTTCCCCGCAACCGAGGTGGAGCATGACGCAGGCTGGTGGCCTCGAATCTCCCGTGCGAACCCCGCGCGACGCGATCCGCAACGCGCGCATGCTCGTTCGAAAGACCATGCGACGCTGGCCGGTGTTGGTCGGAGCGCTCGTCGTCGCATCCCTGGCATTCGTTGTGGCGCCGCGGATCTTCAAGGCCAAGTACAAGTCCGAGACGGTCCTTCTGTACCGCGAGATCATCCAGGCGGGCACCGTGCTCGACCCCGGCTACCAGATCGACTCGCGCAAGCAGCTTGGGCCTCGTCTGCGCGAAATGATGCTTTCGCGAACCAACCTGGAGAACGTCATCACCGAGCTGCACCTGTACCCCGATATCGTCAAGTCGCGCGGCATGCTCGACGCGGTCGACGAGATGCGGCTCAACACCGACTTCCGGATACGCGACGGCGACACGTTCAGCATCGCCTTCACGGGCGAGGATCCCGCGCTGGTCTACGCGGTGACGCGCAAGCTGGCGGACTCGCTGATGGAGCAGGCCAACCGCTATCGGGTCGAGGAGGCGCAGTCGACCAAGGAGTTCCTCGAGACCGAGCAGAAGCGCACCGAGGATCAGCTTCGCAGCAAGGAAGAGGAGCTGGCGCGCTTCCTGGCAATCCACCCCGAGTTCGCCCAGGACTCCGTCTCAACGGGAGGGCAGACCACCGGGGCTTCGGTGCGCGCGGCGGAACGCAGGAATGCCGGCGCAGGCGTCGACCCGGCGATGCAAGCGCTGGAACGTCAGGCGTTGCGCCTGCGGCAACAGCTGCGCGCGCCCGCTGCCGCGGTCCCCCCGGTTGCCGGCCCCGCTGCAGGGCCAGCCCTGGACCCGGAGAGCGCGGCGGCGATCCAGCGTGCACAACAAGACCTGGCCTCGGCTCGCCAGCGCCTCGCAGACCTGCTCACCCGCTTCACCCCGCAGCACCCCGACGTGCAGGCCGCGGAAGCCCGCGTGCGCGAAGCCCAGGCCGCCCTCGACCAGGCACGCGCTTCGGCCAAGACCGCTGCCCCAGAGCCCACCGTCGCCGGCGCGCCTATCGCCAGCGAGACGACCCCAGACGAGCTTCGAGCCCAGCTCAACCGCGTCGAGGCCTCCCTCGCCGCCAAGAAGCGCGGCGCCGCGTTGCCAGCAACCGCGGCCGCCGACGAAGGCAACCGCATCGTGGCCCTCGAGACCGAGTGGGCCGGCCTCAACCGCGACGTCAACGACGTGCGCGAGCGCAACCAGCAGATTCAGAATCGCCTGTTCCGCGCTTCCATCATCGCCAACGTCGAATCCAACGACGCTGCCAACAAGATGGTTGTCGTCGATCCCGCCTTCGAGCCCACGCGCCCCTCCAGCATGGGCGCGAGGCGCACGGGCGCCGCCGCGGCCCTCATGGTGTTTCTTCTCGGCCTGGGCGCCGCCGTGGTCGCCGCCTTGTTCGATGACCGCGTGTATGACGAAATCGATATTCAACGTTTGGGCATCGGCAAGCTCGCCCACGTGATTGCGGGCGGCACGCCGGGAAGGAAGCGCAAGACCCATGGCTGATCGCACCTCGGAGCCGGTCCCGCGCCTCTCGCGCGAGCCGGACCACGACCCCGCCCATTCCGTGCTCCAGGCCACGCTCGCCGAGGCCCTGTCTTCCGCCTCGCGCTCGCAGTCCTCACGTCCTCCCGCCCGCAACGATTCGCAGCGCATTCCCCCCGTGCCAGCGTCGGCTCGCAATTCCGCCGCGCCCGCCACGCCCGGCGTGACGACCGTGGTCCTCACTCACCACCAGGCGCCATCCGGCACCGCTCGCCTGCCTTTCGTCCAGGATTCGGACTCCCCCACCGCAGCCGCGTTTCGCGTTCTCCGCCACAAACTGCGCGAGGTCGACAGCCCCCGGATCATCGCCATCACCAGCCCCAACGCCGCGGAGGGCAAGACCACCTGCGCCATCGACCTCGCCATGGCCCTCGCCGAGCACGGCCGCTCCCATGTCCTGCTCCTGGAAGCCAACTTCCGATCGCCGCACCTGGCCGCCGCGCTGGGCTTCTCGCCTCCGTCCTGCTTTGGGGCCCAAATGGCCGCTCACATGAAGACACCCGCCTCCCCCTGGCAAGTCACCGCCGCCTTCTTCCCCAACCTGCATGTCCTGGCCGTCGACCCCGCCTCGGTCGGGCAATGGGTCCTCAACCCCCCTGCCCTCAAGAACGCGTTGGACCAATTCCGCGCCAGCAGCTACGAGCACATCATCGTGGATTGCCCTCCCACCCTCGGGTCGGCCGACGTCAACGTGATCGAGGACCTCACCGACGGCGTGCTGATGACCGCCGTCGCGGGCAGGACCTCCGCCACCTCGCTGCAGCAGGCCGCGCGCCACTTGGCCCCCGCGAACATACTAGGCGTCGTCTTGTTGCAGCGTTGAGTCTCCCGCCCTGCCGCCCGCCGCCCCTCGGCTACAGCCTTTCGCCTCCGCGCTACGCTCAGGGTCCAGGCTTGAGCAGCAGCACCTGCCCTTCCTGCGAGCTCGCCACGCACACGGTGCCGTCACCATTCACGACGGCATTGCGAGCGCCCCGGGCCGTCGGCACCACGCCCAGCGACACCAACGAGCCGCCGTCGCCGAGTTGGGCGACCGTGAGCTGCGCCGTCGCCCCGGACGCGATGTACAGCCTTCCACTCGTTGGCAGGTAGTCGAGGTTGTCCACTCCACCTCCGGTGTCGAGCCGGCCGCGCAGCGCTCCTTCATGCGCCGCGTCCAGCACCTGCACGTGGTCCGTGCACGCCACCACCAGCCACTGCCCGGATGCGTCCAACGCCAGCCCCCGCGGTCCTTCCGACCCGCACCGCGGCTCCCACGTCGCCACGATCGCGTGGGACTTCACGTCGATGGCCAGGGTCTTGTCCTTGTCCTCGAGGTTGGTGAAGAACCGCCCTCGCTCGCTGTCCACGGCATAGCCCTCCGGGTCGCCAGGCAAAGCAATGCTGCCCTTGACGCGGAGCGCGGCCGGCTTGGCTGCGTCGAGAATCGAGATGGCTCGGCTGCGTGGCGTGGTCACCCACACCTCCTTGGTCGCTGCGATGTACTGGATCCCGTCCGGTGACGAGGCGAGCTTGACGCAGGCGCCGCGCTTCATGGTCGAAGGGTCGACCGCGCACACCTCGGAGGTCGCCCGATTTCCCACGTACACCATGTGTTCGCCGAAGGTCACCGAGCTGGGTCCGACGACATGCTTCTTGCCGCGGTATTCCCGCTCCGCCGTAGGGAATCCCTCGATGCGAGAGACCTGGCCGGTGGCGACGTCGATGACATCGACGCTGCCGGTCCCTCCCGCGGGGATCCAGAATCTGCCGGCGGCACGATCGCAGCCGAGGTAGTCGAGCGACACCGGGCCACTGGCCCCGGGCAGGGCAACGGGATGAACGGTGTAGTGGAGTTGGGGAGGGACCGGTGCGGCCGATGCGGACGCTGCGGGAGCCGGTGCGGAGGCCTCGACCGCTGGTGCGCTCGAAGCAACCGCCGCGGATGCGGACACAGGCGCACTCTGTGTCGTAGGCGCGGGTGCAGACACGGACTGCACACCACCGCAACCTGCGAAGACCAACAGCCCAACAACGACGATCGTTCTCATGCGCGCACGCGTAGCACCGACCGGCGTGGACTTGAACCTGCCGACAGCAACACGCAAGCATTGGCTCGGGTGACACCGCGCACACCGTCCTGCGCGGCATGCAACTCGTCGCCGGGCGCGGCCTTCCTGCGAAGGTTCTGCCGCCACCTTGCCCGAGCTGGATCGGCCGAGTATCTCTGACTCGTGCGATCTGCGCTGTTCTCGACACTGCCGTTCGGTCCCGCCGCTCCCCGACTGCTCGCGCGGGCGTTCGTCGCCCTGGCGCTGTGCACCGGGCTTGGCGCGTGCTTGGAAGCCAGCACGCCGCCGGTGATCGACGCGGAGAGGGCCAGGAGCCGCCCGAACGAAGTGACCGTGGTGGAGTTCATCGACTACCAGTGCCCGTTCTGCCGCGCGCTGGACCGCGAGCTGTCACCCGTGCTGCAGCAGTATGCCGGCCGCGTCCGGGTCGTGCGCAAGCAGGTCCCGCTGCACCGGCACGTTCACGCCCGCGACGCCGCCAAGGTCGAAGTGTGCGCCGAGTCCGCGGGACGAGGGCAGGCCATGCACGCCGCGCTGATGAGCGCTCCCGATCTGTCGGTACACGGCCTGACCGACATCGCCGGACGTCTGTCGCTCGACACGGACAAGCTGCTGCTGTGCATGAGGAGCCGTGCGGCGGAGACGCGGGTGGAGGCCGACGAAGCACAGTATCAAGCTGCCGGCGGCAACGGCGTACCCACGGTCTTCATCGGAAGCCAGCGCTTCGAGGGAGTGTACTCCTCGGACGAGCTGCGAGACGCGATCGAGACGGAGCTACGGAAGCGCTAGAGAGTCTCCGGGCGTCCGCCGGCCCCTCTCAGCGCGCGTCGATGATCTCGAACAGCCTGCGACGCGCGTCCGCCCAGGGTCTTCCCCCTGTCGGCCACGCGGGCGCACCGCCCGGAGCCTTGGACAGCACCGCACCCACGAGCCCGTCGGCCACCGCGTCTGCCTTCGGCCGGTCCACCGCACGGGCGAGCATGAGGTATCCCGCGTCCTGAATCCCCCGACGCCACTGCTTCATCCGAATCGACGGGAACACACCCGCCCAGCCTGCGTTGCGATAGCCCGCCTGCACCTGCCTTCCAGGATACATCAATACGCCGTCGCCGTTGCAGTGGTCGCCTTGCTGGTTGTGGAACGTCTCCGCGGTCAGCAGTGGATCATACGGTCCCTTGCCGCCCCGGTTGTCATCGTTCCAGAACGTCGACTCCCAATAGAACCACCGATCGATCCCGTGCGCGGCCTGGATCCACGCATTGGCACGCAGCGAGACCGTCCACGAGTCGGTCAGGAACGAGCCTGTGGACGGCAGCTGGCCATTGTAGATCCAAACGCTCTTGCCGGCTGCGCGCGCCTGCCGCGCCTCGTCGTCATCGTACGACGGCGCGAACACGATCGGAATGTCGACGGGCTGCCTGGAGGGGTCTTCCGAGCAGGTCCAGCCCACGCGCACCGGCAGTCCAGCCGCCTTGACGGCTTGCGACCACCCGGCCCCCGCGGGATCGCCGCAGCTCTCGTCGGCCGCATACAGGAATACGTCGGTCTTCCCGGGATCGTCGCGAATCCCCAGCTCCCCGAGCGCGGCCACGATGTCCCGCAGCCTGGCCACATTCTCTTGCGTAGGCTTGCCCAGGTCGCCGTACGTGCCAATCGCCACCACGTCCGCCGCTCTCCCCTCGCCCGCTCCGTCGTAGCCGCGCTCGGCCGTGTAGGAGCGCCCCGTCAGCACGTCCCGGTAGGCCGACACGTCGTCGCGCGAGCGGATCGGGAACACCGGGCCGAGCTGGTGGCCGTGAAGCAGCTGGAACCCCCTCTCCACCGCCTCGGCCGATCCGGTGCGCCCGTGGATTTCCGCCGGATCCAGGTACACCATCGTATGGACTGCCGCATAAGGAAGCGGACGGCTCCCCACCTGCAGCTCGACGGGAATGCTCGCCAGCGCAGTGCCTGCCGCGCTGACCGCGATCTCACTCGCATACGCCCCGGCGCCAGGGCCTTGGCCGCGCAACGAAAGATCGACCCATACCGCGCGATGGCTCCCCGCAGGGACCGACATCGGGTAGTCGGCCCACGGCTGCGCTCGCTCGATGGGAATCAGCGGGTCGACGACGAGCCCGTCCACCGACGGATCCGGGGGCATGGCGCCCAGTGCCCAGCCGAGAGACTCGCCCGCCACCTTCCCGCCCGAGCGCTCCCGCATCTGCAATTCAGGCTCGACGAACCGTTCGATCCGCACGCCGCTTGGCTCAGAATCCGCCTGCCCTGCGGAATGGAACGGCTTGATGCGCACCTCCACCCGGGACAACGCGGCGTCGCCGGCCGTCACCACGACCTGCAAGGCAATCGTTTCGCCAGGCAAACCGAAGAGTCGTACGGGCTGTCCGGGGCTCCATATCGCATTGTCCTGCCCGGACATCGCGGGCAGTACGCCTGCCTTCGTTTCGATCCGCTCCGCGTCATCCACCACCCAGACCGTGGCGGCTCCGCTTGGCCGGGGGCCGGGCGCACCGCGCGGCGGGATGTCCGCCCGCCTCCTGCAGCACCCAAGCGCCGTCCCGGCGATCCCGATCCCGACCGCGACGCTCGCCGCCAGACGCCGCGTCCACCCGGCATGACGTCCAGCAGTCCCAGCGTTGCGCGGCGTCGCCTGCTGCATCGACCCGCACTTTGCATGTGATTCCGATCCGGGCACTGCGTTCCCTCCTGCCGCCACCTTGGTCCCGTGGCGTCCTCGTCGACGGGCGTCAGCCTACTCCAGCACACGTGGTCGCGTCCCGCCAGTTGCAGGCCGGAGCCACCGCCTGCGTCCGGTCCGCGCTGGCCGGTAGCAGGTGCCACATCCTGACCATCGAGGACCCCATCGAATTCATCCATGCAGGAATCAACGGCTCGGTCACCCAGCGCGAGGTCGGTATCGACACCCGCAGCTTCAATGTCGCCTTGCGCGCGGTCGATTCGCACCGCCGCGAAAAGAACCGCGCGCCGTTCGGGACGCACGCTTCGCCTCTTACGCCGCAATCGACCCACGCCTGTTGGCGTGTTCGAGCGCGGCAACCGGCGAGATTCTCCTTTCCCTTGCCCCGAAACTGGTGTCTACCTGGATCAGGTGGGGTCGGGGCCGCTGCACAATCGGACGAGGAGGGTGCATGCGCGAAGTCATCGCAAGGCTCATCGAAGCCGAGGGCGAAGCGAAGCGAATCGTCCAAGAAGCGGAGTCCGAGGCAGACACCTGCGCCACGTTCCAACGCTGGCTCGCTGCAAGCCTGATTGCGGAGCTGTGCGAGCTCACCGCCGGCCTGTCCGGAAGTGCGCGCCGATTGCTCGAGTGGATGGCAGTCCGCCACCAGCTCGAGAACCTCAAGGTCCTGCTGCGCGGTATTCTGTCTCGAACGCCTCTCGACGCGCTGCGTCGGCACCTGGTCGACGTGCCTGCCGAGCTTTCCCTCGATGAGCCAGCGGTCATGGCTTCCTCCACGTGGTGGGAGGCCGCAAGCCGTCTCGGACAATCCCCGTTCGCGCCCTGGGTGGCACGGACCTTCGCCTGCCATGGCGCGCAACCGCAGCCGCTGTTGGTCGAGGCGAAGCTCGATCAGAGCTACTTTCAGGAGCTGGTTACCAGAGCCGACGCACTCCCCCCGGCCGATCGCGTGCTCGTCGCGCCGATCGTGCACCAGGAGGTGGACGTCTACCACCTAGCGCTCGCGGCCCGCGGCAAGTTCCACTACGGCCTCGGTGCAAACGTGTTGGCCGCCCTCCACGTGGGCGGAACTGGTATCTCGGAGCGCCGATACCGCGCCATGCTGGCCGAAGTCGGTCTCTTCGCCGCGCTCGGTCACGGAGTCGGCCGCGTGCTCGATCGCATCCCCACGTCGCCTCCGGCGGCCGCGGATTACCCCGTAGCGACAAGCCCGCCCGCCCTCGATGCTCTCGCGTGGACCCGCTATCTCCGTTTGGCGAACCGGGCGTTCCGGCGCAGCCACATGGGTCCGACAGCGGTCGTCGGCTATGTGGCAATCCGCCGCGTGGAAGCGATCACACACCGATGCAGAGCACAGGAGGGGCACCATGGAAGTACTGTATGACAAGCTGGCAAACCTGATCGAGAAGCACAGCGCCGAGCTCGTTCGCCGCTGGCTGGAAGCCATCCAGAGCGACCCGGCCACGGCGTCGTTCTCCAAGAACAATGTCGCCTACGTCCGCAGCAAGGCCGGCGACCTTTTGAGACACATCAACCAGTGGATCGGATACGACGCGTCCAAGCAGGAGATCGGAAAACGCTACGCGGTCGAGGGAAGGGACATGTTCGACATGGGCGTGCCGCTGTGCGAGGCAATCCGCGCGATGTACGTCCTGCGCAGGACCCTGTGGCAGTTCGTGGAGAACGAGAGCGGCTTCGACTCCGCCTTCGAGCTCAAGCAGATGCGGGAGCTCGACGAGCGAATCACGCGCTTCTTCGACCGGGCCGAGTACTACGTGATACGCGGCTACATGGAGGAGATGAACCGCAAGATGAAGGAGCTTTGGCGGCTGACCTCCGCGGACACCGACAAGATCTTCTTCGAGCGGTCGTTCTACTATCAATAGCAGCGCCGCGTGATTCCCGCGCCGGCGCGCCACGTCGCGCTGCCTTCCGCCCGGGTGCTCGTCGTCATCGACAACGCGCCGCAGATGCTGCAGCATGGCCCGCACGGCTCCTCCCATGCGAACACCACGCCCCGCGCCAGGTCAGCTCGACCTGTTCGCCTCGCCCACCCCGCCGACCGCGGAGCCGTCCCCCCTGCAGGCGCGCTTTGCCGGCCTCGCCCCCATCGCGGCCCGCCTTCCCCCGTTCATTCGTTTCGGCACCAGCTCGTGGAGCTTCCCGGGTTGGGCCGGGATCGTCTACGAACCCGGACGCTCCGAGGCGGCCCTCGCCCGCGACGGCCTGCGCGACTACGTGCGTCACCCTCTGCTTCGCACCGTGGGAATCGACCGGGGCTACTATGCCGCTCTGCAGCGCGACGACCTGGAGCGCTATGCGGCGCAGCTGCCCGCAGGATTCCCTTGTTGCTCGAAGGTACCCTCCTACTACACCACACCGATTCACCTGGGCCGCGGCTCAGGGCCGCGCGGCGCGCCCAATCCTGCTTTCCTCGACGCCACCCGCTTTGGCGACGAGGTCGTGCAGCCCGCGCTGTCGGTGTTCGCCGACCATCTCGGGCCCCTTATCCTCGAGTTCCCGGCCCTGCCCCGCGCCTACCGGCTGGACCCCGGCCCGTTCCTCGACCGCCTGGAGGCTTTCCTCGAATCATTGCCCGCCGGCCTGCCCGTCGCCGTCGAGCTGCGCGACCAGCGCCTGCTGTCCACCGACTACTGCGCCCTTCTCGCCCGCCGCCGCGTCGCCCACGTCTACAACTACTGGAGCGACATGCCCATGCCCGCCGAGCAGGCCGCCGTCGTCCCCATCGCCTCGATGCCCTTCTTCGTCGCGCGCCTCATGCTGCGGCCCGGCACCCGCTACGAACAACGAAAAAGATCCTTCGCTCCGTTCGATCGGCTGCTCGATCCCGACGACACCATGCGCGCCCAGCTCGTCTCCATGCTGGGCACGTGCGCCGACCTCGGCCGCTCGGCGTTCGTTCTCGTCAACAACAAGGCCGAAGGCTCTGCACCGTTGACCATCGAGGCCATCGCGTCCTCGCTCGCCGCGCGCTGAGCCGCACCTCCCGTTCCTCTATCGCACGCGAATCGTACGCAGCGAAAGCATGACGAAGTCCTTGGTGCCCGGCACCTCGCCCCACACGCTCACCTGGTACAACCCCTTCTGGCCGTGATCGCTCAGGGGCACCTCGATGGAGAAGTGACGACCGTCGACGGTCACCGGCACCGGCGTGACGAACCCCTTGGGAAAGTAGGTGACGAACGGCGCCGGAATCGGATACGTGCCGGTCTTGAGCAGATCGATGCCCTTGCGCGGCCCGGGCAGCGTCGTCCTGGCGATGCCCACCCCCACGAACTTCGCGGGCGCCTCGACGGTGCCGGCGATCTCGAGCTTCTGCCCCACCTTCGCGGTGGTCGGCAGCGGATCGTATTCGCCGTACTGATCGGTGAACTCCTGTGCCTGGCATACCACGTCCACGCCTCGGGCCTTGGCGAGCCCCACGCCTACATGCGTGTGCCATCTCTTCAAGATGTTCTTGCGGTGTCCGTCGTTCGGCGGCTGCTCGTGGAAGAAGGACGACTCCACCTTCTCGATGGCGATCGGGTCGAACCGCGGGTCCGGATCCAGCTCTCGCTCCTTGCCGTCAGCGAAACACCCGGCGTTCTCTTGCACCATGTGCTCACCGCCCACTTCGGTGTAGCGCAGCTCCGGTACCGATCCGTCGGCGCCCCAATGTGCCGTGTAGCCGTTGCGCACCATGTCGTCGGCGTGGACCTGCCCCGCGCGGGCCGCCGTCTCGTCCCAGGCTACCGGCGGCAGCCCCCCGGCCGCCCGGTCCCGGTTGATGAGCGCCAGGATGTACTTCTGCGCCTGCTCGCGCGTCAGCCTGCTCTTCGGCCGCTCGACTTCCCTGGGCGGCTGCACCTCACGCGGGTCCGGCTGCACCTCGTTGGGCGACGATCCCTTGTCCACGCTGCCCACCGCGCCGTGCGTCGAACCGCGCGACGCCGCACCGCACCCGGCCAGCCACGCGCACACTGCCACCAGCGGCATACCGACCATTCGCATGCGCTCTGTCGTAGCATCGCCACGCGATCCGGGCGAGCCGCACCACGTAGCTCGGTCGCTGCCAGTGCGTCCGATCCGTCGCTCCGCGTCGTTCGGTTGCAGGTCTTCGGCCGTCCGCCCCTCGGCTCGTCAACCGGCCTCGGTCTGCTGCTCCTTGATGGCTTGCTGAATGCGGCTGGTCATGCTGTGCGGCGCCAGGCGCCCGCACGCCCCGATCCCGTCGATCGGCACGCAAAGGCCTCGGCAGCTCGCGGCGCGGTGCCGCGTGACCGAGCAGCCGAGGTAGGTGTACTTGGGAAGCTTCCTTTCGGTTCTCTTCAAGATGAGCATGCGTTCTCCCGGAGCCGCGTCGGACCTCGACGAGAGGCAGACGAGCGCTCGGAATTTGCCTGCAGCCCGAGCCGCCCGTGCGCAAGCCCCCTCCGACACACGGCATGGACCCGCTCGTTGTCCTGGCCTTCGCCGCCCCTGTCGCCGGGTTTCTGCCCGTCATCCGTGCACGCTGCCGGAACCCTCCGCCTTCGCCGCGACTCCAACTCGCCACCGAGGTCACCAGGTACATGCTCCCCGACGAGATCCAGCTGGATTCCCCCATCGAAGATGTCGTGAATGCTTATCCCCAGGTCGTCACGTGGCTCATCGAGACGCACCAGATACGTGTGATTCGGTGCGGAGCGCCGATTTGGGCCACGATCGCAGAGTTGGCCGACATGCACGGGCTTCCCGCCGAGGCTTTCTTGCGAGATCTTCGTGACAGCGCCAGGACCAGCTCCGGTTGACCGACGGCGACCGTTCGGCCGGACGCTCCGCCCCTTGCGCCCAAGCCAACGAAGGTTCACCCTCGTCGACCGCGCCTGGGGTTCGGGCGCCTTCGTTTTTCTCTGGACCCGACGAGCCCGCTCATGACGGCCCACGCGCCCAGCAGCTGGATTCCCTCGGTACCGCTCGAACCGCCCCCGGCCTCCATCCTGGATGCCGACGGTTCTCCCCAGCACGGCACCTTCGCCGGACCGCTGGGCCGCGTGTCGTTCGACCACCTGCGAACCCCGCCGCTCTACCGGCACCCCTGGCGCATCGCGCACCACAAGAAGTGGCTCTACACCCTCGTCGTGTCCCGAAGCTTCCTGATCGCCGTCGCCGTCGTCGACCTGGGCTACATCGCCAACGCATTCATCACCGTGGTCGACCGCCGCACGCGCTCCCCCGTGTTCGACGGTTCCTTCTTGTCGCTTCCGCGCTACGTGCAGGTGGGCGACGTGTGCGAAGAGGGCTGCGATGTCTGGTTCCGCAGCCCGTTGGCGCGCATCGGCATCACGCGTCCTGCCGGCTCGTCCGACTACACGCTTGCGGCGGACGCGAGCCACCTGAGCCTGCGCGTCACGCTCTCCACCAAGGGCTCGGCCATTCCGCTCGTGGTCGTGTCCCCGGTCCCCGACGGCGCTCTCAACGTCACCGAGAAGCGCGTGCTCATGCCGGCGCGCGGCGCCATGTTGCTTCGCGGTAACCACGAGCGGCTCGACGACGCCCTGGCGGGTATCGACTACACCAACGGCCTGCTCGCGCGGCACACCTCCTGGCGCTGGGCGTTTGCGCTCGGCGACGCGATCGATGGCCGCCCGCTGGCCCTCAACATGGTCGACGGCTTCAACGAAGGCCGCGAATGTGCCGTCTGGCTCGACGGTAGGCTCGTGCCGACCGAAGGCGCGCACTTCGAATTCCAGCGCAGCCACCTTCTGTCCCCCTGGCGCCTGTCCACCACCGACGGCTCCCTCGACTTGACCTTCCGGCCCGACGCCATGCACGCCGAGCACAAGAACTTGGGCATCGTGCGTTCCCGATTCGCACAGCCCCTCGGCGTATTCGACGGAACCATCCGCCTGCCGGGCCAGCCCACCGCCACCCTGCGCGCCGTACCCGGCGTCGTCGAATCACAGGATGTCCTTTGGTAGCGTCGTCCGTTCCACCCCCGCCCATGCCCCAGCTGCCAGTTTCGGCCGAGGCCGTGCTCGACGAGGTCAGCCTCCTCATCGCGCTGTTGTCCACCGACGGTATCACCTTGTACGTCAACGGCGAGGTGCTCAGGCGCTCCGCGGATGACTACGAGAGCATCGTCGGACGCCCCTTCGCCACCTCCAAGTGGTGGACCTTCCGCCCCGGCCAGGCCGAGCAGATCAGCCAAGCCATCGACCGCGCTCTACAGGGACGCGTCACGCACCTCGACGTCGAGGCGCAGCTCGTGCCTTCGCAGCGCATCATCGTCGACTTCGAGTTGCGCCCTCTGCGCAGCGAGGGCGGCGCGATCGTCGCCGTCGTGGCGCAGGGCCGCGACATCACCGACCAGCGCGCGGTGGAACGCAAGCTGCGGGAAGCGCACTTCCGCTGGCGCACCGTCGCCGACTTCACCGTGGATTGGGAGCTGTGGCTGCACCCCGGCGGACACTTCCTGTACTCGAGCCCTGCTTGCCAGCGCATCACCGGCTATACGCCCGACGAGTTCATGGAGGGCAAGCTCTCCCTCGTCCAGATCGCCCATCCCGACGATCGCAAGCGCGTGGCAGCGCTCATTACCGAGGCGTTTTCCGGAAGCTCCGCGCGCAGCCAACGCTGGCGCATCCTGCGCCGAGACGGCCAGCTGCAATGGGTCTCCGTGTCGTGGCAGTCAGTCTTCGACGACAACGGCAAGCCGATGGGCGTGCGCATGAGCGTGCGCGATGTCGACGAGCTGCGGCAGGCCGAAGAGCACCAGCAGCGCTTGCTCGCAGCCTACCGCACCCTGGCCCGGCACTTCCCTCGCGGGTTGGTGGCCCTGCTCGACGCCGAGCTTCGCTTCGTCGTCTGCGACGGTCCCGTGCTCGACTCGCTCCCGTTCGGCCAGGAGAGCATCATCGGACGTCGCGTCCAGGAAATCGTCGACGAGGCGCTGTTCGCCCGTGTGCAGCCCCTGATCGCCAAGGCCATGGGCGGGGCCGAGGTCGCCGAAGTCCTGAGCGTCGGCGACGCCGATTGGCTCGTGCATCTCACGCCGATCCGCGACGAGCGCGGCCGCATCGCGCATCTGATCGCCTCCGCGGTCCGCAGCCGCGATGCCTGGGTCGCGCCGGACGAAACGCCTACCAGCCCGCGCCGTTGATTCGTCGCGCCGCCTCGCCGGTCAGGACGGCCACGGAGGGTACGCGCTGGCCAGCCAGATCATGCCGAACACCATCAGGAACGGCACCATCAGCAGCATCAGCACGCGCCTCGTCGGCCACCGCTCGCGACGCTCGTCCTCGATGCTCGGCGGACGCAGCCCCCACCACCCTCCCAGCGTGATCGCCACGAAGGCCACCAGCTCGAGGAGCCACCACATCTTGTCGTATTCGGCTTGGAGAACCGACTTCGCCACGTACCAGTAGACGGCATACAACGGTCCACAAACCGCCGCGGCGAGAAGCACACCCGTCTTGTCGACCCGCAGCTTGGACGACTCCGGCGCGGTCTTGCCACCGGCAGCCTTCGGGAAGCGCGCGGAGGTCTCCAACCGCACGAAGTAGAACGCCGCGACCGTGACCAGCGCGTACGCGATCATGAACAGCCACGCCGAGTGGCTGTAGTAGTTCACCAGCCTGGCCGTGACCGACTTCGAGTAGATCATCCAGGCACCCCAGAACGCCAGGTAGCCTGCCGTGGCGGTCATGAGCCCCACGCGCAGCTCACCGTTGCGAACCGCCGCCGGATCCATCTCCGCGTTCGGAGCGTGCGCCGCTGCCCCTCGCGCCTGTTGCTCCGCAGCGGCCTTCTTGCGCTCCTTGACCGCACGCTCCTTCGGGGCTGGAACCTCGTCTTCTTCCTCTTCTTCTTCCTCATCGTCGCCCAGCGCGACGCTCGAAGGCTCCTGGGCCGCGGACTTCGACGACTCACGCGCCGACGCCCGATCCTCCGCGTCGTCGCGATCGTCGTCGTCGACGGCTTGCTCGCGTTCTTCGCGCTTCTTGTCTTCCATCGGGTTTCCTGCCGCAGCTTTCTACCGATACGGGTTGGTGTCCAGATCACTGGGCACCGAGCCGGAACCACCTTCGCCCTTAGCATGCCCCGCGTGGTGCGGGATCCCCGAGACGGAAGGCACGGTCGGTGGTGCTTGCATGGCCGACGAAGGCGCCGACGCGAATGCACTCGCGAGCGGCGTGGCGGAAGCCGCCTCCGCGCTCGACGGCGCAGAGGAGCCCGTGGCTTCGGCGCTCGCGCTCGCGAGCACCGCACTGCCAGGCTCGGGCGCCGGCACCGGGACCCGGCGCGACATGCTCCAGACCACCACGCCCGCCGCAACCAGCAGCGCCCCTGACACCAGGCCGGCAGCAACCAGCGTCGCGCGAGAACGCGATGTCCGCGCTCCGTGCACCGCCTCCTTCGGCCCCGACGCCTGCAGCGCGAACGGACTCGTGTTCGAGGTCGACGTCTGCGACGGCGTCGCGCCGTCCGTTCGCTGCACGCTGCCGATCTGGCTGCGCGCGACCCAGTTGCGCACGATCTCGCGCTGCGCCGCGATCTCCGGCCCGGCGACTTCGTCCACGAACGCAGCGACCTCCCTTGTCGACGCCACCGCGCCCGCGCTGCGGCACGCCGCCTCGAGGGCGTCCGCAAACTCCGCGCACGTGGAGAACCGCGCCGAGAGGCGCCGGTCCAGCGCCTTCGCACAGATCTCGTCGAACGCCGGGTGCACGTCCGTCACGCTCTCCGAGAGCCTCGGAATCGGCTCGTACAACAGGCGGTTGAGCAGCTCCGCGTCGCTGGAATCCCCGCGCACCTTGAAGAGCCGGCGCCCCGCCAGCGTCTCCCACAGAATCACCCCCATCGCGAAAATGTCCGCACGCCGATCGATGTTCTCCCCCTGCGCCTGCTCGGGTGCCATGTACCCCAGCTTGCCCTTGAGCTGCCCCGCTCGCGTCGTGGTCAGCCGCGACGCTGCCCGCGCCACGCCGAAATCCGTGATGCGCGCCGTGCCGTCCACACCCACCATCACGTTCTGCGGGGACACGTCACGATGCACGATGTTCAGCGGCTCCCCGAAGTCGTCGGTCAGCGTGTGCGCCGCGTCCAGCCCCGCAAGCGAATCGAGCACCACCTTCGCCCCGATCTTCCACGGAATGCGCTCCCCGCGCGACGCGCATCGACTCAGCAGCCGCGCCAGCGACTCGCCCTCGATGTACTCCATCACCAGGTAGTAGCCCACGTCGTTGGTGCACACCTCGAGGATCGGAACCACGTTCGGGTGGTGGATGCGCGCCGCCAGCCGCGCTTCGTCCAGGAACATCTCCACGAACTCGCGCTCGTGCGCCAGGTGCGGATGCAGCTTCTTGATCGCATACAGCCTCTGGAAACCTCCCGCGCCCCCCAGCCGCGCCAGGTACACGGTCGCCATCCCGCCCGCCGCGAGCTCCGCCAGTAGCTCATAGCGTTCGACCCGGTGGGCCTGGGACTCGTTCAGCTGCTCCATGCGCGACTAGACCTGCGCCTCGAACGCCTAGAATCGCCCCGTGGCGTTCAGCCCGATCCCGCCGGAAGCGTCGAACGACGGCGCCAGGCTCGTGCTCGGCTCGTGAGACGGCGCAGCCCCGGCGTGCCAGTCCGTGAAGAACAAGCCGATGACAGCGGTAGCCGCCACGCCGATGCCGGTTCCCGCCAACAGGTAGTTGGTGCGACGCTCCTTGGACAGCCCGTCCTGGTACTCTGGACACGCGGTGCCGAGCCCCACGCACTTCGCGCGAACCGTGTCCGGCCCCGGGCTGGCCTTCGTGTCCAGGCCGCTCCAGATCGTCAGCCCTCCCACCGCCGCTGTCGTCCCTGCCGCCAACCAGAACAACAACGGCGACGCTCCCTTCCCCTGGCCCACGGACACCTCTGCGCCAGCGTTCGTCCCGGCGCCTGGGCGCGACGACACGGGCGGTGGTGACGACGTCGCCGTCGCGCTGGCCTCGGGCGCAGCGGCTTGCGGCTCCGGCGGCGCCTGCATGCTCACGATTGACGAACTGCCTTCCTTGCCGGATATCGTGCGCGACACCGATCGGTTCATCGACCAACCTGCAACCAGCGTGTGGTCCCCTGGGTCCGAGAAGATCACCTGAGAGCTCGCCGCGTCGTCGCGTACCAGCTTGCCATCGAGCGTCACCGTGCAGGCCGGATCGCACGAGAGCGTTACCTTCTGCAGCTTGGGCGTGTTGTCCTGAAGAACCTTCTGCGCGAGCGTGACGGTTTCGCGATCTTCCGGGTACAGCGCCTGCGCTCGTACGCAAAGCGTGGCCGCTCGCGCCAGCTCCCCTGCCTCCTGGCGCGCTCGGATCGCCATTCGGATCGCTTGTGCGCTCGGCGCGTCCCGAAATGCATTCTCGAAGTGCGACGCCGCCCGCGGGAAGTCCCTCTGCTTGTACGCACGACGGCCGGCGTCGAACTCCTCCGCCGCAGCCTTCACCTTGACCGGATCGACCGCCGCGTCCTGAGCGAACGCCGCAACCAACGGCGCGGCTGCCGTGAACAAGAGCGCGAGCGCAAAGGCGTGTGGGCGTAGTCGCATGACCGCGATACCAGCCGGGGTTGATCTGCCGTCGACCCGTGGCCCCGGGACAGCGTATCGTCGCGCCCGCCCGGCGATCCGTCAACCTTCCGGAACGGCCGAACCTCGCCGCCCCTCCCTCGACCCTCGGATCGGCTGGGTTTTCCAGCCTCCGCGCCGCCTGCCCAGCGCAATGCTTGGTCCCCGCCCCGTCGCGCGGTATCCTCGCTTGGGCCCAAGATGCTGCGTTCCAAGCTCGCTGGTTGGGGTGTGCTGCTGGTCGTCGTCGCCTTCGCCGAGTGCAAGGTCTACGACGAATCCATGCTTCTCGAGGCCGGCTTCGCCGGTTCGCCTCCCCCTGCAGCCCGGGACTACGGCGTCGGTTGGTGGTCCGGCGCCGACCCCGCCACATCCTGCTACTCCGCGCGCAGACCCTCCGCCGCAGACCGCCCCGCCACCACGTCCGACGCCGACATCGGCGCCCTGATCTTCGGCATCCGCACCATGCGGCTGGGCTCCCGCAACCTCAATGGCGACCTCGACCCCAAGGCCTGGCAGGACATCGGCTTCGACCTCGACGGCATGTGCACCAACTCGACGACCTGCCCCACCTCCGGGGAGCCCAAGGTCTCCTGCAAGCCCACCTCCGCCTCGATTCCTGCCGACGGCTCCTACTGTCGCGACAACAACTTCGGCAATCTCGAGTACCTGATCTCCACCACCCCGGATATCCAGAACCGCTTCGCCCTGAGTGACCCGTCGTTCAACTGCTCCATCTGCAAGGGCGCCTACAACATCCTGTTCCGCATCACCGGCTACAACGGCGAGCCCAACGACTCCTCCATCCGCATCGACATCTATCCGTCGCCCGGACTCGACCAACTCAAGCCCGTGAATTGCTCCGGCGATACCTGGGACACCTCCGCGTGCTGGACCTCCGATGACCGTTGGGAGATCCAGAGCACCTACGTGCCCTCCCACACCAGCGCCGATAACACCGGAGACTCCACCCTCTACGATCCCAGCGCCTTCGTGCGCGACGGCTACGTCGTCGCCAGCCTCCCGGCCAACACCCTGTTCTGGTTCCCTGGCGACCGCGGCGTGGCTCTCGCCTTCCCCCTCAAGCTGCAAGGCGGCATCGTGACCGGCAAGCTCGTCAAGGACACCAACGGTCAGTGGAGCCTGGAAGACGGCATGATCGCGGGCCGGCTCAAGGCCACGGACGCAATCGAAGCGTTCCAAATGCTCGGCCTGTGCCCGGGCGATGCTCTCTTCGCAGGCGCCCAGCTGATGGCAAACACCAACGCCGACGTGCTGTCGAGCGGCGACACGGCGCCCGACGCCACATGCGACGCCATCTCGGTCGGCATCGCGTTTACCGCGTCCGCCGCCAAATTCGGTTCCTTGGCGGACGTGCAGCCCCTGGTTCCATGCACCGGCTCCGCAGATGCCGGCCCAGGGGACAGCGGCAGCACCGATGGCGGCAGCACCGATGGCGGAGCGAACGACGCGGCCGCTGACGCCCACGCCGACTAGCCCCCGGAACCACCACTCCGGTGCGCACCTGCGGGATCGTCATCGCAGCACCGCTCGCAGCCCGCCCGCTCGGGCACGCTCGCCCGTTGAGCTTTCCTCGCCGCGAGTGCTAACACCTCTCCCATGGTGCATGCGTCATCCCGCACCCGTCGTTCCTGCCGCCTGCGCCTTGCACCGCCGCTGAGCTGCTGATGCCGCTTCGCCCCCACATCCGCGTCCTGCTCGCCGTGCTGGCAACCCTCTGCCTCGCCGTCGTGGTCCGTTGGGTCCACGCCTGGTACGCCGAGCCCTTCGCCGTGTGGGTCGGATGGGACGAGGCCTATATCGCCGCCTTCGCCGAGCGCATGCTCGATCGCCACTGGATCCCCTACGTCGACGCGGTCAGCCACCGCGGGCCCTTGCTCTATTGGATCGCCGCCGCCCTCGAAGCCGTGGGCGGACGCTTCAGCTGGCTGCCCTTCCGCAACGGCGCGCTGTTCGTCACCGAAATCAACATCGCGTTGCTCCTGCTCATCGGCATCGCCGCGCGCCGCCCGCTCGCAGGCTTCATCGCGGCCTTCACCTTCGTCAGCGCCACGCTCTTCGGCATGGAGCCCAAGGACGGCGTCAGCTTCAACGGAGAGCTCGTCGCCCTGCCCTTCGTCCTCGCCGCCACCTGGCTCACGCTCGTCGCTCATCACCGCTACCCTGCCCACTCCAATCGCCGCGTCTGGCTCGCCGCCCTCGCCGGCGCCCTGGTCGTGCTCGGCGGCCTGTGCAAGCAAATCGCCTTCGACCACATCTTCCCCCTGCTGCTCTGGTGGCTCGCCGACGCCCTGCGCGATCGCGACCGCGATTCACGCCTCGAGCTGCGCTGGCTCTTCGGCATGCTCGTCGGCGCCGCCGCCCCCTTGCTCGCCGTCGTCGTGTTCTTCGCGAGCACCGGCCACCTGCGCGCCTTCGCCTACTACTTCTACACCTACAACAAGACCGTCTACCTCGGCCCCGTCTCCCTCGGCTTCGCCCTTGAATCGTCCTTCCTGTTCCTGCGCGATCACATGCCGCTGCTCGTCATCACCTTGCTCGGCGTCGTCGCGGCCTTCTCCCACGTATTGACTCACGCGCGCCTGTCGTCCCCTCGCTCGATCCTGATCGCCTACGCCGACGACCCCCTGCTGCCCACCTCCGCACTGCAGTTGCTCGCCGGCCTGGCGGGCGCCATCTCCACCTTCCGCTTCTGGGAGCACTACTTCATCACCGCCGTGCCCTGGCTCGGCCTGCTCGCGGGCTTGCTGCTCGAGGATCGCTTCGCACCGCCCGACAGCCCCGCACCTCGCGCGCGCACCACCGCCGCTTACCTCGCCGTCATCCTCCCAGCCCTCGCCCTGTCCCTGGGCCTCGGCTTGCTCACCCGCCTGTGGCTCGACGGTTCCCGACGCGCCGGCGCCTTCGGTGACCCGTCCAATGAGCCCGTCACCAACTACGTCGTGCAACACACCAACCCGTCCGACACCATCTTCGTCTGGGGCTTCGCCCCCGAGTTCTACACATCGGCCAAGCGACGCTCCGCCTCGCGCTTCGTCTTCACCACCTTCGTCAGCGGCGTCGTGCCCTGGTTCTACTCCCTGACCCCTCAACAGGAAGAACACTTCGTCGTGCCCGGTTCCCACGAACAGCTCCTGCGCGATCTCGACGCGTCCCGTCCCGCGCTCGTGCTCGACGTGCCCATCTCCGTCGGCGGCCGCAGCATGCGAGACTACCCCGACCTGGCCGCCTACCTCGACGAGCACTTCTGCTTCGACCGCACTATCGCCGGACGCAACGACCGTCTCACGCATGTCTACGTTCGGCGCGACCCCGGCACTGCCTGCGAACACACCGCGCCGCCGCACTGACACGCCCCATGCCTCTCGTCACCTTCTTGCCTTCCGGCCGCACGTTCTGCGTCGTCTCCGCTGGCTCGCTTCTGCGCGCAGCTCGCCGCGCCCGCATCCCACTCGCGTCGTCGTGCCGCGGCCAAGGCGTCTGCAAGGCCTGCCGCGTTCGTATCGTCCGTGGCGCAGAGAACCTCTCCCCACCCTCCGACCTCGAACGCGCTGCCGCTCATGACGCCGGCTTGGACGACGACGAGCGGCTCGCCTGCCTGGCTCATGTGCTCGGCCCCGTCGCGATCACCACCTCTTACTGGTGATGCGTGGCCCCGAAACCAGCGGACCCGCGACGCCTAGGGAGCGTCGCCGGCAGCCGCGTCAGCCTCCGGAGCCGGCGCTTGCACCGCAGGGGTCTCGGTCCCGACGTTCGGTGCGGCCTCTTCCGGTCGGGCCGGTGCTTCCTCGACACGCTTGGGCGCGTCCTCGACCTGCGTTGGTACCTCCGCGACGCGCTCAGGCGCGACCGCGAGCGCCGACCTGGCGTCCTGCGCCGGCTTGGCCGCTGGCGGGATCTCCGCGTGTTCGGCCTCACCGACCGGTATCAGCCGCGGAGGCGTCGCCGGAATCGGCTTCGGCATGATCGTGGGACCTGGTGCCGGAAAGCGGTTCGGTGCATTCGCCGTCGGCTCGTTGCCATGAAAGCGTCCCCGACTCGGAGACGCGGTAGGCTCCTGCTCTTCGCCCTCGGCCTGCCCGCCAAGCACCAGGTTCGCAGCGGCAGCATGGTCCACTTGCGCGCTCTTGGAGGGCTTCGGCACCGTCCAGTCCGCCGCGAGCAGGCCGATCAGGGGAATGATGCTGCCCCCTGCGAAGATCAGGACCGACAACCGCCACCGTGGATCAATCATCCGTACCAAGTTGATCGCCCTCGCTGACGCTTGATGGCCACAGACTGACGCGTCGTTCCTCAAGCGGTGTCCGGCTTCTGCGCAACCGCTCTATGCTACATAACAGCCCCGGCGCGCAAGATGGGATCGCTCCCGACCACCATCCCCGTCCGCCCCGCTCGAAAGCGCCACCACCGCTCCTTGCCCACTGCGCCCCCAAGCGCAACGCTCTACTGCCGTGCCCCCTCATGTCATCAGCGCCAGTCGGCGAACCGACATCCCGGCGTTCTTCACGCCTTGGTTGCTGCAGCGCGTGCGCGAGGGATTCGTGCTCGTCCGCAATCCGCGCAATCCCGCCCATGTTATGCGCGTCTCGCTGCTCGCCGACGACGTCATCGCCGTGGTCTTCTGGTCCCGCGACTATGGCCGTCTGCTTCCCCACTTGCCCGAGCTCGACGACAGGGGATTGCTCCCCTGTTTCCACCTGACCCTGACGGCGTACGGGCCCCCGTTCGAGCTTCGCGCTCCCGCCGTCGATGACGTGCTCGACCAGTTCGAGGCCCTGGCGCGTCGCTACGGCCGGCACCGCATCATCTGGCGCTACGATCCGATCCTGCTCGGCTCCCGCCACGATCCGGCCCATCACCTCGATCGCTTCGAACGCCTCGCAGAGCGCATCGCCCCGCA
This sequence comes from Myxococcales bacterium, assembly GCA_021847645.1. Taxonomy (GTDB): domain Bacteria; phylum Myxococcota_A; class Polyangia; order Polyangiales; family Polyangiaceae; genus JAJZQG01. Next base: position 9,343 of record JAJZQG010000009.1, on the reverse strand, counting down.
TGCATCCCGGTGTGTCGTCTCGTTCCTCGATCGCTACCCCGCAACCGTCCGGGAGCTCGACGCCGTGCGCGCCGCCACCGGCGAGACCTTCGAGCCGCCTCCACTCGCCCAGCGCTTCGGCCTCGCCTCCGACTTGCTCGAGATCGCCCGGGCCCACGGCCTCGACCTCAGCGCCTGCTGCGAGCCCGATCTCCTGCCCACTGTGCCCCGCGCACGCTGCATCGACCCCGACCTGATTCGCTCCTTCGCGCGCGACCCCCTCGTCGCGTTCCGCGACGCTCCGACGCGCAAGGGCTGCGGCTGCGTGCTCGCACGCGATATCGGCGCCTACCACACCTGCGCCCACGGCTGCGTGTACTGCTATGCATGCGAGTCCCCCGACCGCGCTCTGCGCAACGCGAGCGAGGTCGACGTGCACGCCAACTGCCTCGGTCCCCGCAACCTCGAGCCCGCACAACCACACCGTCGTTCCCCGCAGTTGCCTTTGGCGGACCTCGAGCACTCTCTCCCTTCCGCCCCTCCCGCCCGACGACGCTGACCCGTCTGTGTCCCGCGGCTCCGATTCTGCTAGTCTGGCGCTTGCGCCTCGCGCTCGCACACCGGTGCCTCATGCCTTCGGAACAGCCTTCGCCCAGCCACGACGACCTCGTCGGCAGTGTCGTCGGCAACAAGTACCGCGTCTCGCGTCTCTGCGGACGCGGAGGCATGGGCTCTGTCTTCGAAGCCCAGAACATCGCCATCGGCAAGCGCGTCGCCCTCAAGTTCATCGAACCAGACCACGCCGCCAACCGCGATAGCGTCCAGCGCTTCCTGCGCGAAGCCCAAGCCGCCTCCGCCGTCGAAAGCAACCACATCGTCCAGATCTTCGACGTCGGCGAGACCGACGACGGCCGGCCGTACATCGTGATGGAGCTGCTGCGCGGCGAGAATCTGGGCCAACGCCTCCAGCGGTCCCCAACGCTGCCCCTGCGCGACGCGATCCATGTCGTCGCCCAAACCTTGCGCGGGCTCCACCGCGCCCACCTGGCCGGCATCGTTCACCGCGATCTCAAGCCCGAGAACGTGTTCCTCGTCGAGACCGACGATGACCCTCTGTTCGTCAAGATCGTCGACTTCGGCATCTCGAAGATCATGCGCCGCGCGCGCGGCGTCGCCTCGGACACCATCACCCAACAGGGCGTCGTCCTCGGCACCCCTTTCTACATGTCCCCCGAGCAGGCCCAGGCTCTGCCCGACCTCGATGCACGCACCGACCTGTGGTCCGCGGGCGCCATCCTGTTCGAGTGCCTCACGGGCCAACGTCCCTTCCCCGGCGACACCTACGAGCAGGTCATCATCTCGATCTGCACACGTCCCCCACCCGATGTCCGCTCCCTCGCGCCGTCCGTTCCTTCCGCCCTCGCAGCCGTGGTCGAACGGGCCATGACGCGCGACCGCACCCAGCGCTTCCAGTCCGCCCTCGAGTTCGTCGAGGCCCTGCGCCTCGCCGTGCCCGACGTCCTCGCCGCCATTCCGTCGTCCAATACTCCTGTCGCCCAACGCACCTGGCCCTCCGGCGGCGTGCCTCCGCTTGCCCCCGATCAGCACCCGTCCCGCACGCAGTCGTCCTGGTCCGCCGGCCACCCGCGCCCCGCACAAGCCGACGCCTCGATCCCAGAGCCCTTCGTTCCCTCGTCGCGTCGGCGCAACGCACGGCTGATCGCCCTCGGTCTCACATCCGCCCTGCTGGCCTTCACCGCCACGGTCGGCTGGATCAACCGCGGCCGCTTCTTGTCCCATGCCGCGCCCGTTGCTGTCGTGCAGAGCGACGGCGCCTCCGGTGCTGCGGCCTCGGCACGCATCGTCACCAACGCTCCCGACGCCATCGTCTACGTCGACACACGCTTGTCTCCCGACCGCCTCGTGCGCGGGGATCCGGGCTCGACCCACATCGTCCGCGTCGAAGCCCCAGGCCGGCGCACTGCCGAAAAGCTCGTACGGCTCGACCCTGGCATGAGTGAGCTTCGCATCGACTTGCCCGAGATCGATGCCGAAACCTCGGTCAACAGCTCGCCCGTCGGCGGCGCCGCGTCCGCTCCCTCCAACGGCGCGCTCACGGCCAGTCCGTCCGTCTCCAGGACGCGGCCTCCCGCGCCTCCTTCCAGCGCTAGAGCGCCCGCCGACACCGGCACGCTCGGCGGTGGGCTCAAGCTCAAGACCGACATCCCGTGATGGCCTTGCCTCGCTCCTCCCGTGCCGTCGTCGTCGCGCTGCTCGCCGCGACGCTCGGCGCCGTCGCCGGCCCCGCGTCGGCCGGACCCGTGGCGGCTGCCCCCACGCAAGACGCCAAGGAATCGGCCAGGCACCACCTGCATCTGGGCGTCACGCTCTTCCAGGAGCGCAACTACACCGGCGCCCTCGCCGAATTCGAGGCCTCCTACAGAGACCTGCCGACCGCCGCCGCCCTGCAGAACATCGCCTTGTGCCAAACTCGATTGTTTCGCTACGTCGCCGCCCTCGAAACCCTCGAGAAGCTGCAGCGCGAGTTCGGCTCTTCGTTGTCGGCCGATGACCGCGAAGCCATCCGCAAGACCGAACAGGACCTCGCCCCGCTCGTCGGCTCGCTGGTGCTGCACGTCGACCCGCCCGACGCTCACGTGACCATCGACGGCCGCCCCCTCGACACCAGCAAGCCCGACCAACCCATCCGGCTCGCTTCCGGCGAGTATCGAATCTCCGGCACGGCCCCGTCCCACGCGCCCGTCGAGATCGTTGCCAGGATCGCGGGCGGGGAACGCCAGCAGATCGATCTGGTGCTGCCCGCCACGGCTGCCGACGTCTCGATCCTCGCCAGCAATCCGGGCGCGGCCATCGCCATCGATCGCGAGGCCAAGTCCTACGGCGCGTGGTCCGGTTCGCTCGCCCCGGGCTCCCATCTGCTCCAGGTCTACAAGACCGGATTCAAGCCCTTCGCTACCCAGCTCGACGTGCGCGCCGGCGATCGCATCGAACTGCGCCTCCCCCTCGGAGCCTCCGACCCGGCCGTGCTGCCCGCCGAGGCCGATTCTTCAGCGCTGCCGTACGCCGATGGCGACCCGTCACAACCGCTCGACGAGCCCCCGCCCAAGGGGTTCTACGGCCTGGTCGCAGCCACCAACACCGCTGTGCTTCAGTCCCCTGACCGGTTCACGCCCCGCACCAAGGGCGACGCGACTGGCGGCTTCTTCGGAGTGCGCGCCGGATATCGCTTCAACGCGTACTTCGCGTTCGAGGGCATGTTCGAGAGCGGCGGCCAGGACGTCGACGGCCAGATGACCGACACCGCGACCGGCACCTCGACCCCGGCGTCGTACACGCTCACGACCAGCCGCTACGGCGGCAATGTCCGCCTGCTCGCCGGCGGCAGGTCCATCCGCTTCTCCGGAACCTTCGGCGTGGGTGCCGTGCACCACAAGCTCGTGCTCGACGCTCTCACGTTCGCTGGAACCAACAGCTACTTCGGCCTCGAAGTCGGTCCGCAAGTCAACATGGGCAAGGCGATCCTGGAGCTCACGCTTCAGACGACCTTCGAGGGCGCCACCAGTGTGAGCAGCAACGGCCTTCGTCCGTACACCGATCACACCATCGTTCCCCAGGCGGGCATCGGCCTTCGCGTGGGCTATGGTGAATGGGGACGGTGGTGACGCCGTCCGAACCTTGCGATGCTCCCCTTGCCCCTTGCCTCCAACCGACCTGCCGCACACGCCTGGGACCTGGCGCGCCCCGCAGCGCTCTTCTGCCTCGCCCTGCTGCTCGTCGCCCTGCTCCCAACCGTCGCCTCCGCCGGCCGCACAGGCTGCCGCCTGCGCAACATGGTATCCATATCAGGACAGTTCTGCATCGACAAGTACGAGTCGATCGTGCAGGTCAAGCAAGGGAAATCTTGGAAGTCTCACTCCCCCTTCGAGCCCGTGGCAGGCCTCGAGATCCGCGCCATCTCCCGTCCAGCCGTCTATCCACAAGCGTATATCAGCCGCAACGAGGCCGAATCCGCCTGCAAGGCCTCCGGCAAGCGCCTGTGCACCGAGGCCGAGTGGGAAAAGGCCTGCAAGGGGCCCCGCGTCACCCAGTGGCCCTACGGCAAGGCCCACGTCGCCGGCGCCTGCAACGACGCCGGCGTCTCGCCCTTGAATCACTACTACGGCGAGCGCGGCGGCGTGCCCGAGACAGCCTACGGTTGGGGCCCGATGAACGATCCTCGCCTCAACCAGCTCCGAGGCTCCCTCGCTCGCACCGGCCAGTTCAGGCGCTGCCACAACGCGTACGGCGTCTATGACATGGTCGGCAACCTGCACGAGTGGGTGGCGACCGCAGACGGCACCTTCCGCGGCGGCTACTACCTCGATACCCACATCAACGGCGACGGCTGCGACTACAAGACCGTCGCCCACAACGCCGTCTACCACGACTACTCCACCGGCTTCCGCTGCTGTGCCGACCCACGCTGAGCACTCCACAGCCGCGCGCCCGAGCGTTCTTCGCGACGATGACACCCCACTCCACGCCCCGCCCAGGAGGCCGCACCCCGTGAAGCCTGCCGCCACCATCCGCGCCAACCTCGAGGACTTCGTCGTCGACGAGCTTCCCGCCTACGCACCGGTGGGTCATGGCCCCCACGTGTTCCTGCGCGTCCGCAAGACCGGCCTGACCACCTTCGAGTGCATCGCCCGCATCGCGCGCGCCACCGGCACGGCCCCGCGCGAGATCGGTCACGCCGGCATGAAGGATCGACACGCGATCACCAGCCAGTACCTGTCGTTGCCCTGGCCCGAACCCAAGGACCTCGCTCCCCTGCGCGAGCTCGTCCTGCCCGACGTCGAAATCCTCGAGGTCTCCCGGCACACCAACAAGCTGCGGACCGGCCACCTCGCCGGCAACCGCTTCCGCATCGTGCTGCGTGACATCGATCCCGCGGCCCTCGACCAGGTTCAGCGCGACCTGTCCTCTGCCTCCGCCCGCGGCTTCCCCAACTCCTTCGGCCCCCAGCGCTTCGGCCGCGACGGCGACAATCCGCAACGCACGTTGGCGTGGTTGCGCGGCGAAACACGCGGACCGCGCGACCCCAGGATGGCGCGCTTGCTGTTCTCCTCCCTGCAGGCCTGGCTGTTCGACCGTGTCCTGCAAGCCCGCCTCGAGGACGACACCTGGGCCACCGTGCTCGCCGGCGATGTCGTCAAGAAGCACGACACGGGCGGCCTGTTCGACTGCACCGACCCCGACACGGACGCCCGGCGCGCTGCCGACGCGCTGGTTTCGGCCACCGGCCCGATCTTCGGTGCCGAGATGCGTCGCGCTTCGGGCCTCCCCGGTCAACTCGAGGACGCGTTGCTCCACGATGCGATTGGAGATCCTTCGACGCTCGAGCGGCACCGCAAGCTGGGCGCCGGCTCCCGCCGCGTCCTGCGCGTGTTTCCCTCCGAGATGGCCCTGACCTCCCGCCCGGACGGCTCGTTGCTCGCCGAATTCACCTTGCCCAAGGGCGTCTACGCGACCACGCTGCTCGGAGGCGCCTGCACGCTGACCGATGCCCGCGCGCCCCGAGCCGGTGCCAATCCCGCGGAGGAAACATCGGGACACGATGAATTGTTGTACGACCCGCAGCCCACTTCGGGGTAGAGGAGTGTCCCGACTTGTGAACTGCAGCCTGCCGGGTCATACCTCATGCCGTTCGCCCGCGCGGCCGTGACCCCCCGGCAGCACTCATGCAAGGATTCTCCAGATGAACATCATTGAATGGCTCAAGCGGATCTTGGTCGGCTTCGGCGCCTCCTGGGTCATGTACCTGCTGATCGGTCTGAGCATCGTGTCGGTCGCGGTCATGCTCGAACGCGCCTGGTTCTTCCTGTCCATCCGCGACAACCTCGCCAACCTCGCCCAGGAATTGCGCGCCCTTCTGCGCAAGGGCGACATCGACGGCGCCATCCACCGCATGAAGGCGTCCCCTTCCGCCGAGGCAGCCGTCGTCGTCGCCGGCCTGCTCGAGGCCGACCGCGGACCTCGCGCCTCCGAAGAGGCCATGAAGGGAGCCGCCGCCCTGCAGCGCATGCGCCTCGAGAAACGCCTCGCCATCCTCGGCACCCTCGGCAACAACGCCCCCTTCATCGGCCTGTTCGGCACCGTCATCGGCGTCATGATGGCCTTCGAGGAGCTCGGACGGCACTCCTCCTCCGCTGCCGAAGCCGCCACCACCATGGCGCCTCAGGCCGTCATGTGGGCCATCGCCGAAGCCCTCGTGTCCACCGCCATCGGCCTCGCGGTGGCCATTCCGGCCGTCGCCGCGTTCAACTTCTTCCAGCGCCTCATCAAGGCCACCATCGCCAATACCGACACCCTGTCGTGCGTCCTGCTCTCCTACCTGTTCGCCGTCGAAGTCGGCCATGCTCCTCGCCCCTCGATGCCCGGCACCGGTCGCCCTTCCCGCGACAAGGTCGCCGAATCGGCAGGTGAAGCATGAGTCGTCGGCTCCCCCTCTCACGCTCCTAGGAGGTCGCATGGCTGGTGGAACGATCGACGACAATGAGGGCATCACCGGGATCAACATCGTGCCGCTCGTCGACATCACGCTCGTGTTGCTCATCGTCATGATGGTCACCGCCAAGATCATCGTGTCCCAATCCATGCCCCTGGACTTGCCCAAGGCTGCCACCGGGCAGAACGTGCAGACCGTCTTCTCCGTGCAGATGAACGTCAACGGCGACATCTTCGTCGACCAGAAGAAGCTGCCCAACGACGATGCCGTGCTCGGCCTCGCGCGCGAGGCGCGTTCCAAGAACGAAGACCTGCGCGCGGTCATCCAGGCCGATCAGGCCGTGACCCACGGACGGGTCATCCATGTGCTGGATCTGCTCAAGCAGGCCGGCGTCTCCAAGATCGCGTTCGGCGTCACACCTATCGAGGGAATCGGCACCAAGGCCGCGCCAGCCACGTCGCAGTAGGGAAAGGCGTCGATGCTCAACGCTCCCGAGCCCATCGCTCTTGCGCCCACGCTTCCGATACAGCGTGTCGCGCACGACCGCGGTGACCCGCTCGAGGCAGTCCTGCACTTCGGAACCCGCGCCACCCGCCGCGGCCTCATCTTCGGCTTGCTCGTCGGCCTCGTCTCCCACGCGTCCTTCACCAGCCGCGCCTTCGCCTCGCCCGTCGACGTCTACAACTGGGCCGTCAACACCCGCGACGACATCCACCAGTATCTCTGGTCGACCTATGACATCGACGTGGTCAAGCCGCCGCCGCCACCTGCGCCCGAGCCCGATCCCCCCAAGCCGCCCGAACCTCAGGAGATCGCCGCCCCCAAGCCCATCGCCACGTCCAACACGCCCGCGGCCGAGCCACCGCCTGCCCCCGCGCAAGCTGGCAAGATCATCAGCGCTCCCACCGATCCCAACGACCCCGTCGACCTCACCGGAGACGGCTTCGTCACCGGCGAGGCCAACTCCTACGTCGGTGGTGTCACCGCGGCCGCCGGCACCGCCACCACCCCCGTCACCAACCGCGCAGCCGTGGTCGGCGGCGTCCCCGGCGCCACCGGCACCGGCAAGCCCGCGCCCCCCAAAGACGACGGCCCCGACCGCTCGCGCGCTGCCACCGTCACCTCCGGCTCGAACTGGTCCTCCTGCCCGTTCCCGCCCGAAGCCGATGCGGACCAGGTCGACTATGCCGTCGTCACGCTCGTGGTCACGGTGCGCCCTGACGGCTCCGCGCAGTCCGTGCGCGTAACCCAGGACCCGGGCCACGGCTTCGGTCGATCGGCACGCATGTGCGCCCTGGCCCAGCGCTATGTCACCGCGCTCGATCGCGGCGGCAACCCCGTCGCCGGCACCACCGCCCCCATCCGCGTCATCTTCACACGCTGACACGCTGAGACGCGCTCGCGCGCCCCGCGCCTTTCGCACCTTTCTGGGCCTGCCCGCCGTCCCTGCGCTAGGCTGCGAGCGCGTGACCTCGCCCAGGCTCATCGACCAACTCGGCAAGGCGGAGATCTTCGCCGGCCTCACCCCCGACGCCCTCGGGCTGCTGGCCGACATCTCGCGCCAGGAAGAGCATCCGGCAGCATCCGTCATCTTCCGCCAGGGCGACCCCGGCGATCGGCTCTATCTCATCCTCGAGGGTCGCGTGCGCATCAGCCGCGAAGTCCCCGGGATCGGCGAAGAGGCCCTCGCCATCCTCGACAGCGGCGACGTGTTCGGCGAGATGGCTCTGCTCGACGAGGCCCCACGCTCGGCCGATGCACGCGCACACGAGCGCTGCGAGCTGCTGTCGATGCCCAAGGACCGCTTCGAGGACTTGCTGTTCATGCACAAGGACCTCGCCTACGAGGTCCTGTGGAACGTCATCCGCACGCTCATCCGTCGCCTGCGCGCGACCAACGACAAGCTCACGTTCCTTTCGATCACGGATCGGTTCTGATGGACCCTCGAACCTCTGCGGCGTTTCCCGGCCTCGCCGGAATTTTGACAACTCGCCACATGTTCAGTAGGCTATGGACGCTATGCAAGGCCTGACACAACGACAGCAACAGGTGCTTGACTTCATCCGCGAGTCGATCACGCAGCGAGGCTATCCGCCCACGCTCCGCGAGATCGGCGCGCACATGGGCATCCGCTCGACCAACGGGGTCAATGACCACCTGCGGGCACTCGAGCGCAAAGGCTACCTCACCCGAGAGGACATGAAGAGCCGTGCGCTTCGCCCCAAGCAGCTCGGCGCCTTCGAGGGCGCGGATGTCGTCAACCTCGCCGACGCTCGCGCTGGTGCCAACGTCGTCGAGATCCCCATCCTCGGGCGCGTCGCCGCAGGTCTGCCCGTGCTTGCCGATGAGCACGTCATCGACACCGTATCGGTCGGTGCGGCCATGGTCCACGGCGGTCGCGACGTGTTCGGCTTGCGCGTGAGCGGCGACTCGATGATCGACGCCGGTATCTTCAACGGCGACTACATCTTCGTACGCAAGCAGAACACCGCCAACCGCGGCGAGATCGTCGTCGCCCTGATCAACGACGAGGCCACCGTCAAGTACTTCTATCCCGAGAAGGACTATGTCCGGTTCCAGCCCGCCAACGATCAGATGGCCCCCATCCTGGTGCGAGCTACCGACTTCCGCCCCACCATGATCCTCGGCATTGCCATCGGCGTCTTCCGACGCCTGTAGGCCGGCCCCCCCGCCCGGCCGGAGGTCGAGTCGGGCCCCGCTTCCCTGCAGTGTTCCACGGCATGGTTGCCCGGGCGTCGCGCCCTGCCCGTCGGCTACTGCGCCTTCCGCCCGCCGACCCGTCCTCAACCACCCTGATCGCTCAGCCTCACCTGTGCCCCGATCCAACCTCGCCGC
>JAJZQG010000208.1 GCA_021847645.1 Myxococcales bacterium | reverse complement strand
GGTGCGCGTGCGACGAGCAGTCGATGAACCTGATCCCGTGGCTCCTGGCGGCGGCGGTCGTAGCGTTGGGCGTGGGCTGGCTGCGTCGATGGCGCAAGCGCAAGGGCCGGTAGATGGCTTCGAGCGCGTTCCCTCGCAAGGATGCCGGATGGACGGCGACCGACGGCACAGCGCTGAAGCGCGTCGGCGCGCAAGGCGCGACCGGCAGCCCCACACGTGTTGGGGTGGAAGCCCACACGTGTTGGGGTGGAAGCCCACACGTGTTGGGGTGGAGGCCCAGACGTGTGGGCCTGGCCCCCGGGGTCTTCCTGACCTTGACGTTCGACCCCGAGCGCAGTATGGGGCCGCAGTCGATCCTCGTGCGCGCTCACGACGTACGCATGATGGCTCAGGCCCAGGTAGCACACATGAACGACAAGGACGGACCCAGTAGCGGCTGCGTGGCAGACACAGACGAAGATCCTGGCCCGTGTTCCGGCGTGCAGCACGGTGGTCCGGTCATGGAAGTGCGTTGATTCCCTAGCCTCCCATCGTCCGCCCACGGCTGCACCTCGAACGCGGCTGCGTGAGGAGGCGAACGATGCAGGAGCGATTGGCCGTTCATCCGCGTGAGGAGAAGGTCCTGGGCGAGGCGCTTCGAATGCGAGTGCCACGCGGCGCCGCGCAACCATGGCCGGCTCCATGCGCCGGGAGCTCAGCGCCATGACCGGTCGTCGGCGTGCCGGAGGCACTTCGGCTGCGGCCGATGCGCAGCGCGCGCAGGACAGCCACGAGAAGCACCTGCTGTCGCTTTGCCAGGGGCCCGCGGCCGCCGCCCTCGACACGTTGATGACCGCCCACGGCGGCCTCACGCCGGAAGAGGCCAGCAACCGTCTGGATGACTACGGCCCGAACGAGCTGTCGCACCTCAAGCGTTTGAGCTTCTGGGGCGACGTCTTTCAACGCATCAAGAGCCCGCTGGTCGTCCAGCTCCTGCTGATCGCGTCCGTGTCGGCCGCCATCGGCGAGCTGAAGTCCACGGTCATCGTGGGCGCCATGGTGCTCTTGAGCGTCGGGCTGTCGTACATTCTCGACCGGCGCTCGAGCCGCGCCGTGGACAACCTTGGCAAGCGCGTTCAGTCGCGCACGTTCGTGCTGCGCAACGGGGTGGAAGTCGAGGTGAAGGTCTCCGACGTCGTCCCGGGCGACGTCGTGCTGCTGCGTGCCGGGTCCATCGTGCCGGCCGACCTGCGGCTCATCGCGGCGAAGGACTTCTTCGTCACCGAGTCGGCGTTGACGGGCGAGGCGCTGCCCGTCGAGAAGTCCGCAGCCACGCCACGCCCCGACGTGTCGTCGGCGCTGGAGCTGCCGAACGCTTGTTTTCTCGGCACGTCGGTCACGAGCGGGACCGCGCGCGGCGTGGTGGTCAACACGGGCGCCCGGACCTTGTTCGGCGCGATCTCCGAGAAGCTGTCCGAGAAGCGAGCCGAGACCAACTTCGATCGCGGGGTCCGCTCCTTCACGTGGCTCATGATCCGCTTCATGCTCGTGATGGTCTGCACGGTGTTCTTCATCGTCGGGCTCACCAAGGGCAGCTGGATCGAGGCGCTGCTGTTCGGCTTGTCCATCGCCGTGGGGCTGACCCCGGAGATGCTGCCGATGATCGTGACCGTCAACCTGGCCAAGGGCGCGCTGACCATGGCCAGGCGCAAGGTCATCGTCAAGCGCCTGCCCTCAATCCAGAACTTCGGCGCCATCGACATCCTGTGCACCGACAAGACCGGAACCCTCACGCAAGACCGCGTTGTGCTCGAGCGGCACGTCGATGTGCTCGGCAATGCCAGCGAAGAGGTTCTCACCTACGCGTACCTCAACAGCCAGTACCAGACGGGCCTGCGCAACCTGATCGATCGAGCCGTGCTCGAGCACGCTGACCTGGACGTCGGAGCGTGCAAGCTCGTCGATGAGCTCCCGTTCGACTTCCAGCGCCGCCGCATGTCGGTCGTCGTGGAGTACGAGGGCGACCACGTGCTCATCTGCAAGGGTGCGGTCGAGGAGATCTATGCGTGCTGCACGCGGTATCAGCTCGACGACGAGGTCTACCCGCTGATCGGCGTGATACGCACCGAGCTGTTCGAAGGGGTCGAGAGGCTCAACCGGGACGGCTTCCGGGTTCTGGCAATCGCGTACCGCGAATTCCCCAGGGACCGGAGCACCTTCACCGTCGAGGACGAGTCGCAGCTGATCCTGCTCGGGTACATCGCGTTCTTCGATCCGCCCAAGAGCACGGCGAGCGAGGCGATCTCGCTGCTCGCCAAAGTCGGCGTGGGCGTCAAGGTTCTGACCGGCGACAACGGCCTGGTCACCGAGAAAGTCTGCCGCGACGTGGACCTGCAAGTCACGCGCATGGTGACCGGCACGGAGCTGGCGAGCATGTCGCCCCAGGCGTTCTCCGAGGCTGTCGAGGCAAGCAACGTCTTCGTCAAGCTCTCGCCGTCGCAGAAGGAGCAGATCGTCGCGGCCCTGAGGCGTGCCGGACACGTTGTCGGATTCATGGGCGACGGCATCAACGACGCGCCGGCGCTCAAGGCGGCCGACGTCGGAATCTCGGTGGACTCGGCGGTGGACGTTGCCAAGGAGGCCGCGGACATCGTGCTGCTGGAGAAGAGCCTGCTGGTCCTGGAGGAAGGGATTCTGGAGGGCCGCAGAGTATTCGCCAACATCGTGAAGTACATCCGGATGGGCGCCAGCTCCAACTTCGGCAACATGTTCAGCGTGGTCGGCGCTGCCTACCTGCTGCCGTTCCTGCCCATGCAGCCGATCCAGATCCTCACCAACAACCTGCTGTACGACTTCTCGCAGACCGGCATCCCCACCGACAACGTGGACCCGGAGCTCGTCGCCAAGCCGCTCAAGTGGAACATCGACAACATCAAGCGCTTCATGGTCTTCATCGGGCCCATCAGCTCGGTCTTCGACTACGCGACCTTCGCGCTGATGTGGTTCGTCTTCCGCGCGAACGCGTTTTCCGACCCGTCGACGACCGCCGCTCAGCAGGACTCGTTGGCGCGCCTTTTCCAGACCGGCTGGTTCGTGGAATCGCTGCTGACGCAGACCCTCATCGTCCACATCATCCGCACGCGGAAGATCCCGTTCATCGGAAGCCGCGCGTCACCGCACATGACCCTGACAACGCTGGCGGTGATGGCGGTGGCCGCGTGGCTGCCGTACTCGCCGTTCGCCCGGTCGCTGGGCATGGTGCCGCTGCCGGCGGTGTACTGGGCGTGGATCGGCGGGTTCCTCGTGTCGTACGGGGTGCTGACGCACTTCGTCAAGTCCTGGTTCTTCAGGCGGTTCGGAGGTGATTGAGCATGGACAGCTTGCTCGATGCGCTGCAAGAGGGGCGGTTGTTCGAGTTGCCGGAAGGCGACAAGGCGAGCGCGCTCCAGTTCCTCGCGCACATCATTGAGGCCTTTCCCGAGGTGCCGGCCGGAACCGATGTCGCCGGCGAGGTGATGAAGCGCGAAGCGGGCGCCAACACGGGCTTCGGCAAGGGATGGGCCTGCCCGCACGCACGCGTCCCGTTCGACGAGGACCTCAAGTGCGCGATCGGCTGGAGCCCGCGGGGCGTCGACTACGGCGCGCCGGACGACAAGCCCGTGACGTTCATCGTGATGTATCTGGTGCCAACGAACCAGCGCAACCACTACTTGAGAGAGCTCTCGACGATCGCGCGCGCGGTTCAGACCTTTCCCCATCTCGACAAGATCGGTGCGGCGAAGGATCTCGACGACGTTCGCAACTACCTGCTCGACCTCATCGACGCAACAAAGGAGACGTCGGGCTCGGATGCGCGAGCGCGCATGATCCGGTTGCAGGCGAAGGCAGCCGCAGCGGAGCCGGTGCTGCAGGATCTGTCGAACCTGGTCGTCGAGCCGATCACGGTGATCACCGGGTCGGGAATGAAGCCCGTGGTGCTGACGCAGAACAACGCCCTGCTGCAGTGGCTGGATTCCCAGGCTGGGCTGGCGTCGGGCCTCGAGGCGCAGGGGCTGTACGAGGCCGGTGGGTGGCGAGTGGTTCGGCGCGGAGCCACGGCGTTCTTGGGCGGTAAGACCCTGCACGACTGCGTTGCGGTGCGGGTGCTGGGCAAGGGGCCGGCCGGCGGAACGCCGAGCCCACGAGGCCTGGCGGCGTCGCGGGAAGGCGCGTAGGCTCCGGAACCTACTCCCCCATCGACGTAGTCCTTGGCTGATCTGCAAAGAAATCGTGGGGCCCAAAGCTTTCTTGTTTGGTTCCGGCTAGCCGGGCCCCGCGGGGTAGCGACCACGCTCGCGTCAGCGGCGCTGTGCCCCCCCAGCGCAGCCCGGAAATCGGGGCGCACGACAGTTTTCGTGGGATCTTGCTCCGCCGTCTGTTGGTACCATCGCAGCCCCTGCTCGTGGGAGTACTCGCGATGTCGCCACGAGATCTCGCCTCGTACAACTCGCCCGAGATGACCGTCAAACCCCCTTCCTCGCGCGTCGGGCTGACGGACCTCGCGTGGATATTCCTGAGAATTGGCCTGGCGTCCTTCTCGCTCGCCGCGCTCGGCGAAACCAAGACCTGGGTCACGCGCAAGCGCAAGTGGTTCACCGACGACGAGTACATGCAGGGGCTTGCGCTGGCGCAGCTATTGCCGGGCGCACCGACGGTGAATCTGTCGTCGTACCTGGGATTTCGCCTGCGCGGGTTGCCCGGCGCGATTGCCGCGACGGTCTCGTTTCTGGTTCCGTGCTTCCTGCTGATGCTTGTGCTCTCGCACCTGTACTTGCGGTACGGCGAAGTTCGCGCGGTCTCCGGGCTGTTCCGCGGCCTGGGCGCGTTGGTCGTCGGCCTGGTGCTCAACACGCTCCTCAATCTCTGGAAGTCCGGCGTGAGAACGCCGTTTCATGGCTTGATGGCGCTTGCCGGCTTCGCGCTCGTCTTCTGGCTCAAGCTTGGAATCATCAGGATCCTGCTGATCGCGGGAGCCGCGAGCCTTGCCGTCACGCTGCTCGGCTCGAGGCTTCCCGCTGTCTCCCGCCTGAACACGAGCTGGGGCGCGCTTCTCGGACTCAGCCCGGACCCCCATCACGGACCCGACGGCATGCCGCAAGGCGCGGCGCCCCGCCCCACCGGCGAGCAAGCGTCGATCTGCAGCCAGCAGCCCTTGCCGCTGAGCTGGCGGAAGATTGCTGCGCTGCTGGGATGGCTCGGCTTGATCGTCGCCGTGGATCTCGCGCTGATTAGGCTGCGGCCCGACTTCCTGGCGATGGGGGCAAGCTTCCTTCGGATCGGCGCGCTGACCTTCGGAAGCGGATACGCGATGCTCCCCTTCATCCAGGACACGGTCGTCACGCAGTTCGGCTGGCTGACAGACCAGCAGTTCGCGGTGGCGCTCGCGCTGAGCCTCATCACGCCCGGCCCGGTGACGATCATCGGAGCGTTCATCGGCTACAAGGTTGGTGGCCCGCTCGGCGCGCTGGCAGGCGTGGTCAACATGTACTTCCCGGCTTGGGCGCTCACCGCCATCGTGGCAGCCCCCTACGCCAAGGCTGGCCGGGTCCCCGGGGCCAGGCAGGTTATCGGCGGAATCGTCGCGGCTTTCATCGGCACGCTCATGGTCGTCCTCATCCGGCTGTGCGTGGGGACCATCGTCGACATGCCTGCCCTCGCGATGGCCGCGGCTGCCTTCTTGTTGCAGCGATTCGCCAAGCGGGTGGATACCGTGTGGATTGTCCTCGGTGGCGCGATCATCTCCCTGGTTGTCTTTCGTTGACGTGACGCCTTTGCAAGATGTCGATCCACGCGGTGATCGTGGAGCAGCCCAGCCACGGCGGGCTGGGGGTGCACGCCCCTCGAGCCAGGTGATGGCCCAGCTCCAGCACACGCCCAGCGTCGCCCCGAACGTCTCCGCATCCGGAGGGCAAGCAGGCCAATGCCCCTCCTCACCCTGGCGTCGATCGATGCTTCCCGCCAGGTCGAGGTGAGCAGCGCTGCGTTGCTTGCAGGATGCCCTCGAGTTGGCTAGCTTCCGGCTCGAAACATCAGCAGAGCTGGACTCCGAGTCCTTTCGCCTACCGTTCGATGACCAAGGCGGCTGGACCGACAGGGTGTGCCGGGAAACTCGCACGCCTCCCGCGTTTGGAAAGGGGTCTGCAGAACATGGTGCATCCTCGTCCCTCCTTTGGATTCCCATCGCCACTCGACAGCGCTTCGCGCCTCGGTTCCTCCGACCGCATGCTCATTCGGCGCATGCCTTGGCGCGTAGTGCGGCGTCGCTGCCTCGGGCCAGGGTCGCCTCGGAGGTCCTCACCATGATCTCGCGACGGCACTTGACCGGCATCCTCCTGTCCTGCCCCCTGCTGATCTGGGCTTCCGGGTGCCGCGGCCGTGACAGCACTGGCCCCGGCAACGCGGCGGTGGACGGCGCGACGCCCGAGCCCTTGCTCGTCTACGCCGGCGCGGCATCCAAGCCTCCGACTGAAGACGCCGCGAGAGCCTACGAGCAGAAGACCGGGATCAAGGTCGACGTCATCTTCGGCGGGTCCGGCTACGTGCTGTCGCAAATGAAGCTGGCGAAGCAGGGGGACATCTACTTCCCCGGCTCGTCCGACTACATGGAGAAGGCCAAGCGTGAGGGGGACGTCTTCCCGGAGTCCGAGAAGGTGATCGTCTACCTCGTCCCAGCGATCAACGTCCAGCGCGGCAACCCGCACGGGATCCGCACGCTGCGGGATCTGACCCGTCCGGGGCTGCGCGTGGCGATCGCCAACCCGGAAGGCGTGTGCGTCGGCGCCTACGCGGTCGAGATCATCGAGCGCGAGTTCAACGCCGAGGAGAAGGCGGCGTTCCGGCGTAACCTCGTGAACTACACCGAGTCGTGCGAGAAGACCGCGACCGCGATCTCCCTGAAGATGGTCGATGCGGTCCTTGGCTGGCGTGTGTTCGAGCACTGGGATCCAGCGCGGATCGAGTCGCTCCGATTGCCCGCGGAGCAGATACCTCGCGTCGGCTACATCCCGGTCGCAGTCGCGAAATACGCCAAGGACCGCGCGCGCGCCCAAGCCTTCATCGACTTCCTCGCGGGTCCCGATGGCCAGAAGATCTTCGCGAAGTACCACTACTTCGCCACCGCTCGGGAGGCGTTCGATTGGATCGGGGCGCAGAAGCCGGTGGGCGGCGAATACGTCGTGCCCAAGGATTGGCTGGGCGCGTCCAACGGCACGCGATGAGCCTCCGACGTACGAGCATCGCCGCTGCGATCACGGTGCTGTCGCTCTACGGAGGTCTGATCCTTTCGCTTCTGTGGTTCATCGACGGTCCCTCGCTGCGGGCGGCGGTCTTCTCCGAACGGACGCTGTTCTCGGTGCGCCTGTCGCTCGTGGCCGCCACTGTGTCAGCGGGCCTGGCGTTGGTGCTTGCCGTGCCCGCCGCCTACGCGCTGTCGCGGTACTCGTTCCGCGGCAAGGACGCGGCGGACGCGGTCTTGGAATTCCCGGTCATCGTGTCGCCGGCGGCGCTCGGGGCTGTGCTGCTCATCTTCTTCAACAACCCAGTGGGCGAATGGATCCAGGATCATGCGGTTCGGTTCGTCTTCACGTTCTCCGGGATTGTCTTGGCGCAGCTCGTGTCGATCCTGGGCGTTGCGGTTCGCATGCTGAAAGCCGCGTTCGATGAAGTCCCGGCCGACCTGGAGACCGTGGCGCGGTCCCTCGGTGCCAGCCCTCGACACGCGTTTTGGACCGTGACGCTCCCGCTGGCGCGCCGCGGGCTGCTCGCCGCGCTCATCCTCGTTTGGGCAAAGGCGATGGGAGAATTCGGCGCTACGCTCATGGTGGCCGGCACGATGGCGATGCGTACCGAAACCCTGCCCATCGCAATCTTCATGCGCCTGTCGAGTGCCGATATCAAAGGGACCGTGGCGCTGATCCTGGTACTGTTGGTCATCGGGCTGACGGCTCTTCTCGCCGCCCGACAGCTCCTTCGGGGCGTCTACCGTGCTCAAGGTTGATGGCCTCAGCGCCGCGGCCGGCAGCTTCCGGCTGCAGGATATTCATCTCACCGTGCCCACGGGTGCCTGCCACGCCGTGCTGGGACCGTCCGGGTCGGGCAAGAGCACCCTGCTCAACGCGGTGCTCGGCGCCGTGGTACCAACCAGAGGCACCATCGAGCTCGCCGGCGATGACATCACCTCCTGGCCGATCGAGCGACGCGGCATCGGCTACGTGCCGCAGCAGCTCGGGCTCTTCCCCCACCTTTCGGTTCGAGCAAACCTCGCCTATGGCGCGCGAGCCCGCCGAATGTCGCCCACACAGGTTGAGCCGTTGCTCGATCGCCTGGTCGAAATCACGGGAATCGGAGCTCTGCTCGACCGCTACCCCGGCACGTTGTCGGGCGGCGAGCGCCAGCGCGTGGCCCTCGTGCGCGCGATCGTGGCGTCCCGTGGCTTGGTGCTTCTCGACGAGCCGTTCACGGCCCTCAACGAAAGCCTGCGCCGTGAGCTGTGGTGGCTCGTCAAGGAGCTGCAGCACGATCGGGGGATGTCCGTATTGCTCGTCACGCACGACCTGACCGAGGCGTACTTCCTGGCCGAGCGAATCACGGTGCTGATCGACGGAGCCCGGCAACAGAGCGGCGACAAGGAGCAAATCTACCGGCACCCTGCGACTGTGGCAGTCGCCCGTTTCCTCGGCATCAAGAACCTGTATTCGGCGTCCGTGGTCGGAGCCAACCTGCTCGATTGCCCTGCCTTGGGGGGACACATCAAGCTGGGCGCGCTCGGCGGACGATGCGAAGGCGCCACGTGCACGCTCGGCATTCGATCCGGGCACGTGGCGTTGCGTGCTGCGGGCGATCCGCCTCGCGCGGGCGAGCACCGACTCCCCGGCCGATTCGACGCGATTCTCGATCTGGGAGACGACGTGCTCTTGCGCTTCAAGCCGCAGGGGGGCACAGGCACGCTGGAGGTGAAGCTCGGCGCCCGGGTCGCGCGACGACGCTGCCCCCAAGCAGGAGCGCCGGGAGTTGTCGGGCTGCCGCTCGAGGATCTGATCGTGCTCGAGTCATGAGGCGCCGATGGCCGTCGCGATCCGCGGCCTCGACCCTCAACAGGCCGCTCAGCGCCTCGAGAACCGTCCCGTCATCCATGGCTTACCGCACCGCGCCCGCACGCGCTCGACGACGGATCGTACGGTTTGGCGCGCAGCGTTCGATACGCCGCATGCACTCCGCGCTCGCCAGCCAGGTTCCCTTCTTCGTCCCTGGCAACAGCAGCCCTTCGCTCACCCAGTACTCGACGGTTGGTGCTCCGATGTCGCGCGCATCCAGCTCGCTCTGCGCGACCAGCGTCCGCTGCTCCGAAGCGGCCTTCGCGCTCTTGGCAGAGGAGCGTGCGCGCGCTGCCTGCGGTGCCTTGGCTGTCCGCGCCTTCTTGCCCGGCGTGGGCTTCGAAGGACGTGCGGCCTGCGCGGGAGCCGTCTTGGCTTTGGCCGCGACCGCCTTGCGCCGTCGAACACCGGACTTCGGCTCGACGCTCTCGGGCGCTACGACGCTGTCCTGATCGGGCTGCTCCGCGGAAGCCGGCGGTTCGACCGCAGCGCTCGCCATGTCGATCCCGAACAAGCTCGCCAGCTCGTCCGTGTCCGCTCCCAGCGCCTTGGCTTTCGCTTGCTCGGTGAGCGCCCGCGCCGCGCCGGAATCCACCACCAGCTCGCCCGGGTCGACCCCCCGAAGCACGAACAGCAGCTCCGGGCTCTCGTCGAGCCGCGCGCCCACACCGTAGAGCGTTGCGGCTACGTGCTTGCACATCGACGCCCAATCCGGACACGAGCATTGCAGGTGAATCTCCGCGGGCTTGGGGAACAACCCCGTCGTCGGCTGCGTCACGGTCTCCATCACCGACTGCGAGAGCTTGCCCTGCAACAGCTCGATCATGGATCCGACCTGCCCCGCGCAGGACTGCACTACCCCTTTCCAATGCGCCTGCGTCACCGGGTCGATCGACACGGCAACCGTGTACAGGCGCGTGCCCATCACGCGGGCCAGCACCTTGCCCTTGTCGATGCGCAGATCGAGCACCTGTCCGCTCGACAGGTACGATCTCCCTCGGGGAAGCCGGTTGGCGTAGTCCGAGTAGCGCTCGAGGTTCGTGCACCACGCCTTGCCCCAGAACGTGCTCGCGATGGTGCGTCCGTGAATCCGGACCGGTGACAAGCTCTCGCCCTTCTTGGCGAGCTTCGCCGTCTCCTGATCCGCCTTCGCTCGCCGCTCGGCCACCGTGAGGCTCCGAGGCCAGTAACCCGAATACCCGTCGTTGCGTGTCGAATAGGAACGGCGCCAGCTGCTCACGATGACCTCCTCGGAGAACCGAGCTCAGCCCATGCCCCATCTCAGGGGCGATGGGAAGCCTCTCCGAACCTTTGCCTCTTGCCTTCTCTACTCCCCCGCTCCCACCGCCGCCTCCAGATCCAGCGTCACCAGCCGAAGCAGCTCGTCGTTGCTCATCTCCGTCAGCAGCTTCTCGGCCCCCTCGCCCACCACCTTCTCCGCCAGCTCGCGCTTGGACGCGATCAGCTCGTCGATCCGCTCCTCCACAGTCCCGCGACACACCAGCTTGTGCACCAGAACGTTCTTCTTCTGTCCGATTCGAAAGGCGCGGTCGGTCGCCTGGCTCTCCACCGCCGGGTTCCACCACCGGTCGAAGTGCACCACGTGCGACGCCGCCGTCAGGTTCAACCCCGTCCCGCCGGCCTTGAGTGATAGTACAAAGAACGGAGGGCCGTCATCGCGCTGGAACGAGTCGACCAGCTCCCTGCGCTTCTTGACCGGCACCTGTCCGTGAAGCACGAGCCCGTGGCGCCCGAACGCACGCGCCAAGTGCTGCTCGAGCGGCGCCGTCGTCTCGCGGAACTGCGTGAAGACCAGCATCTTCTCCTGCCGCTCGCTCACCTCCTCCGCGATCTCCAGCAGGCGCATCAGCTTTCCGCTCGCGTCGCCCTGCCACCCGCCGTCGCCCAGCCACTGCGACGGGTGATTGCAGATCTGCTTGAAGCGGAGCAGATATGCCAGAATCGCGCCTCTGCGCGACATGCCGTCGGCCTCCTCGAGCTTGGCCGCAAGCTCGTCCACCGCCTCCTGATACAACACCGCCTGCACGCGAGTCAGCGGGCAGAACGCGGTCACCTCCGTCTTGTCCGGCAGATCGTCGATCACCTTCGGGTCCGTCTTGAGACGGCGCAGGATGTACGGACCGACCAGCCGTCGCAGCGACGCATAGCTCCCGTCACGCTCCATGCGCCTGGTCTCCTCGCCGAACCGCTTGGCCGACCCCAACAGGCCCGGCATCAGGAAGTCGAACAGCGACCACAAGTCCGTGAGACGGTTTTCCACCGGCGTGCCCGTCAGACACAGCCGCGCGTGCGCGTCGAACGCCTTGACCGCACGGCTCTGGCGAGCGCCGGGACTCTTGATCGCTTGCGCCTCGTCGAGCACCACCATGCGCCACCGTCTCTCGCGCATCCACGCATGCCGGTGCGCCGAGCCGTAGGTCGTCATCACCAGATCCACGCCGCGCAAGTCCGGCCTCGCATCGTCGGTCAGACGCTCCCCCGCCGCAGCCGAGCCGTGGGCCACCCGCACCACCAGCGACGGCGCAAACCGGGCGATTTCGGCGCGCCAATTCGCCAGCAGCGAAGCCGGTGCCACCAGCAGGCTCGGCTCCTGCTCCGATTGGCGCTTGAGGATCAGCAGCAGCGCAATCACCTGAATCGTCTTGCCCAGCCCCATGTCGTCGGCCAGGCAGCCTCCCAGACCGAGCGAGGTCAGCGTCTGCAGCCAACGCACGCCCACCTGCTGGTACGGTCGCAGCATGGCCTTCAGCTCGTCGCCCAGCTCGCCGGCCGATTCCGCCGCCGATGGTGCACGCAACCGCTCGAGTACGTCTGCCAGCCACGTCCCGGCTTCCACTTCCGACCAGCCGTCGTCGCCCTCGGCGGAGCTGACCTGCTGGTTCGGACGGCCCTGCCCGGCCATCAGCCGCATGGCGTCGAGAAACGAAATGCCTTCGCTCTCATGGTCCTTCTGCGCCTTGCGCCAATGGCGAAGCACCTGGTCGAGCTTGCCCCTGTCGATCTCCACCCACTTGCCCTTGAGCAGCACGAGCCCGTCGGTGCCGCGCGAGATCGCTCGCCACTCGTCGTCGTCGATCGGCTCCCCGTCGATGCACGTCTGTACGTGGAAGTCGAGCAGCGCGGCCGTGCCCAACTGTCCCGGCGAAGACGATCCGACGGTCACTCGCACCGACGGCCTCGGCGGGCGCCGAGCGCTCCACCAATCCGGCACGCGCACGAGAACACCTGCGGACTCGAGCAAGGGAACGTCGTGCAGGAACGCGAGCGCTTCGGACGGCGACCAGGCGAGCGGGTGGAAGACTTCTCCGGACTGCACGAGCCGGCGTGCCACCGGGCTGGTCTCCGACGCCCTGTGGATCGGCGCAAGCAGCGTGAGAAGCGTAGTGCGAGCGCCCTCCCCGGCGTACTCCTCGAGCGCCTTGCCCAACGGTACGTGCTGCGGCCTGGCGTGCTCGCCGATGCGCGACGTGTAGGTGGCCATGAACGCGAACGGCGCCGTGGGGTGCTTCTTGTTTTCCGCGAGGTGGAACCACACGCGACCGACCTGGTTCCACACCGGATCCCAGCTGCGCAGCAGCTCCTGCACCGGGCCGTCGTGTGCAACGAGCCTATCGCGGGCGGCCGACGTCAGCTCCTGCCACCACTGGTTCAGCAGCTCGAGCCGCACATACTCGCCGCCGGTCATGGGCGGGACCGCGTCGGCCAGCGCGGCAAGCTCGCTCGCGGGTGCTGCCGGCGCAACCGTGGCGCGGCAAGCGTCCAGCTCGGGCTGCGCGCACAAGGCCGTGACGAACAGTCGCCCCAATGCCCGGCCGAACGCGAGGGATGGCGGCAGGATCGACTTCGTCTCGGCCGCGCCCAGATGCAGCAATCCGTGGAAAGGCCCTTGGTTGAAGGCCTCCCGCAACCGCGTCGCTACCACGGAATCCGTGTTGGAGCCGCCGCCAACGGCGACGTCCAGGTACGGAGTGCCCGAAGGGCGAACAGCAAGGTTCAGAGCGAGGTCGGACGCATCGGCTGGCATGAACGTCGGACGCCGAGCATAGGCGGCGGGCCGTGGCGTGTCCACGGCGAGCCGGCCGTGCCCAGGTGAGGCGGGTGCCCTGGCCCGATGTCAGGGCACCTGGGGTGCTGCTGGGGGAAGGACAGGCGGAGCAACTACAGAAGTTGGTAGGTGACGGTCACTCGCGCGAACGCGTTCCACGTCTGGTTGAGCGATAGGCCCAACGCGTTCCATTGCCCGAGCGTGTCGACGTACAGGTTGTTCTCCGCGCCCATGAGGTACTGCGCCGGGCTGACCGACGCGGACATCACGTCGATGGGAGGGGGGCAGCCGCAGAACGAGGAGTGGTTCGGCAGCTGACCGTCTGCCGGTGGATTGAATTGCTTGTTGAGGTACAGGTCAAAACTGAGGAGCGAGCTGCAGGAGATGCCTTCGTTGGCATCGATCGTGATGGCGGTGACCGAGGCAAAGACTCCGGTCGGCGCAACGTCGACCCACTTGAACCCGGAGGGATTCCAGGACCAGCTACCGTCCATGACCATGTCGTCCTGGCTGCACCACGGCCCCCACTGCCCCACGAGCTGGGACTGCTGAACCAGGTAGGTCTTCTGACACGTACCGGGCGCACCGGGGGTGAAGCCGCTGGGGCAAGCCGTGCAGGCGCCGCCCGAGCAGTACGGCTTGGTCGGGTCGGTGCACACGGTTCCGCAAGCTCCGCAGTTGTTCGGATCCGTGTCGAGGTCGGCGCAGATGCCGTTGCAGGTGGTGGGGTTGGTACCACCGCACTTGCACTGGCCGGCCACGCACGACTCATTGATGGCTGCATTGCAGACCTTGCCGCAGATTCCGCAGTTGTTCACGCTCGTCTGGACATTGACGCACGCGTTGTCGCACACGTCGGGCGCGTTCACGGGGCACTGGCAGGTGCCGAGGTTGCAGCTCCCGCCGGTGGGACAGGCCTTGGCGCACGCGCCGCAGTTGTCCGTGGAATGCAGCACGTCCACGCACGCACCGCCACACATGAGGTTGCCGTCGGGGCAGCGGCAGGAGCCGTTGATGCACTGTTCCCCGGCGGCGGTGTCGCACTTGATGCCGCAGGCGCCGCAGTTGTTGACGTCGGACAGCGGATAGACGCACGTGCCCGAGCAGTTGACATAGCCGTTCCAGCAAGCCGAGCACGCACCGGAGATGCAGTAGGGCTTGCTCACGGTGCATTCGTTGCCGCAAGCGCCGCAGTTCGTGTTGTCGTTGAGCACATCCTTGCACTCGGTGCCGCACAGTTGGGTGCCCGCGGAACAGGCGCACGTGCCGTCGACACAGGCTTTGGTCGCGGCGCAGGCCGTCCCGCAGCTACCGCAGTTGGCCGGATCCGTCTTGAGGTTGGTGCAAGTGTTGTTGCAGTAGTTCGGCGACCAGTAGTTGCCGTTACACGCGGCGTCCACGCACACGCCCCCGCCGCACGTCTGGGTGACGCTGCACTTCACGCCGCAGCCGCCGCAGTTGTAGCTGTCGTACATGACGTCGATGCAAAGGCCGCCGCATTCCCGTGTGTTCGGGTCGCCGCAGGGCGTGCAGCTGCCGTTGATGCAGTACGGAGCGCTGGGCCCGCAGACGTTACCGCAGGCGCCGCAGTTCGAGGCGTCGCTGAGCACGGGGATGCACGCGCCGCCGCAGCCAGCGTAGCCCGGATTGCAGCACAACCCGTTCGAGCACGACAGCGGCGAAGCGCAAGCGTTGCTGCAGGCGCCGCAGTTCTTGTCGTTGGTCTGCAGGCTCACGCAAACACCATTGCAGTTGGTCAGCCCTGCGCCGCAGGTGACGGAGCAAAGGCCGCCGACGCAAGCCTCGCCGCTACCGCACTGGACGCCGCAGTCTCCGCAGTTGGCGTTGTCGGTTTGGGGATTGACGCACTGCGCGCCGCACTGCTTGAGCCCCACCTGGCAGCTGACTTTGCACTGGCCGGCCGAGCACACCTCACCGGACAGGCAGACCTTGCCGCAACCGCCGCAGTTCTGGTTGTCTGTGTTGATGTTGACGCATTCGGTTCCGCAGAGGGACTGATCGGGCTGGCACTCGATCGTACACGCACCCGCCTTGCACAGCTGGCCACCGGGGCAGACCTTGAAGTTCTGACAGGCGCTGTCGGCACCGCAGTAGGCCTCGTCGATCTTGGGATCGATGCACTTGCCGTTGCAGTTGACGAGCCCTTGCTGGCACGTCAGGGTGCAGTGGCCAGTGCCGTCGCACACCTGTCCGGCCGGGCAATCGGTGCCTGCGTTGGCTCCGAGGCAATCGGCCTTCGCGCCGCAGTAGGCGTTGTCGGTCAGCGGATCGACGCACTTGTTTGCGCAGACGAGGAAGCCCTGCTGGCACGACAGCGTGCACTGGCCGCTGCCGTTGCACACGTAGCCCGCGGCGCAGGTGGTGCCCGCGCTGGCCCCCTGGCAATCGGCCGAAGCGCCGCAGTAGGCATTGCTGGTGTTCGGGTCGATGCAGCTGCCGTTGCAGTTGATTCGGCCCGCCTGGCAGCTGAGCGTGCATTGGCCGTTGCCGGCGCACACGTAGCCCGAGGCGCAGGTGGTGCCCGCATTGGCACCTTGGCAATCCGCGGAGGCTCCGCAGTGGGTGTTGTCGACCTTGGGGTCGACGCACTTGCCGTTGCAGTTCAGAAGGCCCGTCTGGCAGCTGAGCGTGCACTGGCCGGTGCCGTTGCACACGTAGCCCGAGGCGCAGGTGGAGCCCGCGTTGGCCC
>JAJZQG010000207.1 GCA_021847645.1 Myxococcales bacterium | reverse complement strand
GGGCTTCAGCTGGTAGGCCGCCCCGGCAGCGAAGCCCTGCTCTTGCGCGTGGCCCGGCAGCTCGAACAAACGATCGAGCCGCTCCGTCAAGGGAGCTGAATCTTGCGTATGCGGTGATACGGATACGGGTCACCGCCGTTGCCGTCAGCGACGTAGATCGTCTTGCCGTCGCTGGTCACATCAAGCCCTTCCTGCCCGAAGAACTGGGCGTCGCCACCGGCGCCGTCCTGGTAGCCTTGCGTCCCCTTGCCCGCCACCGTTCGCACCGTGCCAGCAGCCACGTCGATCACTCGGATGCGGTGGTTGCCGTTGTCGGAGACGTAGATCCGCCCCGCCGCGTCGACCGCCACGTCGCGAGGGCTGTCGAACCTGGCCTCGCTCAAGCTGCCGTCGACCATGCCGGGTGTGCCGTCGCCGGCGACCGTGGTCACCACGCCCGCGGGGGTCACCATCCGGATCGCGTCGTTGCCCAGGTCGGCCAGTACCACGTTGCCGTCGGGCAGCTTGGCGGAACCATAGGAGCCGTTGAACCGCGCGTTCGCGCCGGAACCGTCGACGAAGCCGGATACGCCCGCCACGCCGGCCAAGGTCGATGACGTCTTGGCCGTCAGGTCGTACAGGCGAAGGTAATGCGCGATCGGGTCTGCCATGAACAGCGATGACGCGCTCATGGCCACCAGGCCACGGGGACGGCCCAGGTTGGCCTGGATGAGGGTCGCCGCGCCGGTGGCAATGTTCACGCTCCACAGCGCGCCCGTGGTGTCGTCGCCTTGATTGGGGTTGTTCCAATCTGTCTCCGCGATCAGGGTTCCGGACGGTGTGTAGGCAAGCCCGAAGGGACGTACGAATCCGGACTGGCTCGTCAGGGTGGTCACGACGCCGGCGGTGGTCACGCGCCGTAGCAGTGCGTTGTCGAAGTCGGCCACGATCAGGTCGCCCGTGGGCGCGATGATCACGTTGACCGGGTTGTTGAATTGGGCGTCCGCGCCCGTGCCGTCCTTCGCTCCCTGTGTGGACGAGCCAGCCAACGTCGAGACCGTCACGCCGGGGATCTGATCGACCACCGGTGCTGGCGCGTCGGCCGCGTCGCTCGTGTCCGCGTCGACGTCAGCGCCGGCTGTTCCGCCCGTGCCGCCCGCATCGACGTCGGCCCCACCCGTGCCGCCTGTGGCACCGGCCGAGCCGCCGGTTCCGGTGCTCGAGCCACCTGCGCCCGCTGCAGCGTTCCCGTTGCCGGAAGAGCCGCAGGCCGAGGCAGCGGCTGCGAACGAGACGGCAGCGAGCAATCCCCACGTCAAGCCCCGCGTAGTCATGATGGGTTCAACCTTTCTCATCTGCGATTGCGGTTTCAAGCCCCCAACGCTGTCTGTTGGGTAGGTTCGCTACAGTTGGGTGGGTCACCCTCGGTGGCCTGCGCACCCGCTGCGCATCAGGCCGGTGCGAGCTCGAGCAGCTGATCCAGCAGGGGCGCCCCGGGATCGACATGGGCCAGCAGCTCGTCGGCCGGCGTGCGCCCGCGCTCCACCAAGCCAGCGACAGGCTCGAGCCAGACGCGCTCGTCACGCCCGTTTTCATCGAGCCGCCCTCGTCTGCCCAGGCCGTCCAGCGCGATCTGCACAACCCGCTCGGCCGTCGATGCCAACGGCTGTCCGCGGAACCTGGCGTCGAGGCCCAGCTCTGCTCCCTGCGCACGCACCGTTTGCATCTCGTCGCACGCCCAGGACGCAGTGAGCGACTCGGCTTGTTCGAGCGAGGTCTCGTCGTAGAGCACGCCGGTCCAGAGCGCCGGGAGCGCAGGCATCCAGCGCGCGGGCACCGAGTCCGCGCCACGCACCTCGAGCGTTCGCTTGAGGCGGACCTCCGGAAACAAGGTGTTCAGATGCATCGTCCAATCCGCAGCCGCTGGCCGGTGCCCCGCGAATCCGTCGGTCATGAAGCTGCGGAACGTCTGGCCCGTGTTCCGGATGACCACGCCCCGACGCTTGAACAGGAACATCGGCACGTCGAGCGCCCACTCGATGTAGTCGCGCAACGACGCGCCGTTTCGCCAGAGGGACGGGATCAATCCCTGACGGTCCGGGTCGACATCGAGCCACACCATCATGCGGCGGCTCTTGCCGCCGAAGCGATGTCCCTCGACGAACGGGGAGTTGGCGAAGATGGTCGAGACGACTGGCGACAGGCAAAGGGCGACGCGCAGCTTGCGCAGGGCGTCCCGCTCGCTGCGGTAGTCGAAGTTGGCTTGGACCGTAGCGGTCCTGCGCATCATGTCGTGGGCTTGGGATCCGCGGCTGGCGAGGTAGTCGCGCATGATGCCGTAGCGCGACTTGGGCACCCAGCCGAGATCGGCCTGGCGAGCGAGCGGATGGAAGCCCAGCCCAACCCACCGAATGCCGAGCGGCTCGCTGACCTCATGCAGCTCCCTGGCGTGGTCCAGGACCTCGCGGCCGAGCAGGTGCAGATCGGCGTGAGGCGATCCGGACAGCTCGAGCTGGCTACCGGGCTCGAGGGTGACGGCCGCTTGGCCGCGGGAGAGCGAGACAACCGGCCCACCGACGACCTCGGACTGGGGCTGCCAGCCGCGCTCGGCGACCAGGGTCTTGAACAGGCTCAAGATGCCGACGCGACCGTCGTATTGGACCGGCGCGCCGGTGCTTGCGATCAGGCCGAAGCGCTCGGCTTCGATGCCGACCCGCCACTGCTCGGGCGGCGTGCAGGCTTCCACGAACGGGGCCCAAAGGTCGTCATACGTCAACGCCTCCGGCTCGATCGCGGACGGTTCTGGATCCGGTTCGCCCATGCGGGTGCTCATGACTGTAGTTCGTCAGATGACGCGGTGCCTCGTCGAGTAGCGCGCAGCAGAGGGCGGACGACGGAATCCTGCCGCGCGACGGCGAGCGCGTTCTGCTAGCATGCCGCGCCATGTCTCCCGCACCGCTCGTTCGTCCCCCCGCGGCCCCGAGTCGCGGGGCCCGTCTGGCCAAGCAGATCGCGCTGGGAGCGGCGGCGGTGCTGCTGATAGGCGCGTACCTGGTGTACCGGTGGTTCTTCGCGTGCGGATTCGCAAACGCGTGTGCGGAGGCGGGGCTGTGCGCGACCGCGGGCGGCATGTGCGTGGCGGCCTCGAATGCCGACTGCCGACAGGCGGCGGTGTGCCGGCAGAAGGGCTACTGCGCGGCGCGGGACGGCAAGTGCGTTGCGAGCGACGATCAGGACTGCAAGCAGTCGGACTGGTGCAAGCAGTACGGCATGTGCAGTTTGGAGGATAACGACTGCATCGCGGTGACGGACGACGACTGCAAGCAGTCGGAGAAGTGCCAGCGGGACCGGCAGTGCGTTGCGAAGGGCGGCACCTGCGTGATGTAGACCCGACCGGTGCGCGTCGACGAGGCGCGGCGTGCCATCCCCTTGCAAGGGCGCGCCACAGTGGATTCGAACCACTGGCCTTCGGCTCCGGAGAACGTGCTCTTTCAGCAGTGGTTTCAACTGGTTGGAGGACTTGAACCCTTGCCAGACCCTTCCGGATGCTGCCCTCGGTCCTCCGGGCGGCATGGTCGAGGGCGTCAGCGGCAAGGTGTGCGTATCGCTGGGTCGACTTCAGGTCCTGATGCCCCAGCATCGCCCCGATCTCGATGAGCGTCCATCGCTCGCCCCACCAGCCCGACGCGAGCGCCGCCGCGCACGTGTGGCGAAGCGAGTGCCAGCACACCGGGTGGCCGGTCGCGCCCCGGATTCCCAGCGCCGCCAACCAGTCGTACCACCCGCGCGGAGGTTTGTTAGCCCGTCGGTGTTCTCCGTGTCGGGTCGGGAACAGCAGGCCGTGCGGGTTCTTGGGCGCGTAGATCGGCAGCAGTTCGAGCCATCGACGGACGGCTTGCCGCGCCAACCCGAAAAGCGGCACCTTCCGCTCGCGGGTCCTGTTCTTGAGCGGAGTGTAGGATCCGCCGCGACGCCCACCCCACCGGACGACGACGTGAGGAGTCGCCTCATCCAGATGAACGTCGCTCAGGTGGATCGTCCACTGCTCGTCTTCGCGTACGCCCGTCCCGATCGCGAACATGATGAGCAGCCTGTCCGACTCCGGGATGACAGGGGCCGTCACCATCAAGTCGATCTCGGCCCGGGTCAGGTGCGTCCACGGATCGCCTGCGGCTTCGTCGCGTCGGCGCTCAAGTTTGACGCTTGCGACGGGGTTCGATCGGATGATGCCTTCGGCGACAGCGTGCTGGAAGCAGCCATACAACAGCTTCCGGACGTGCTTCACCGTGCCGAACGCGAGCCGCCGTGGTCGTCGGCGCGCGCCTGTCCGCAAGTCGGATGCGTGCTTCTTGCGGAGCGCATCGAGATGATCCTTGATGTCGCTGTCGACGATCGCCGCGATCGGGTAATCGATGAAGGGTGCGCTCTCGACGTGGTTCGTCCATCTGTTGCGCTCGTTTCCGACGTCGCTCACGCCTAGATCGATCTCCCGCCTGTCGAACCAACGGCGGGCGAACATGCGGAGCGTTGTACCGCCGACCGGCTTGGCGTTAGCCTCGGCCAGTTCATGCATCGCAGCGGCGAGCACTCGCTCAGCCTCCTCTTGAGTGTCGACCAGTGCGATGGGCGGACGGCTCCCGTCCGCGAGCGTCACACGCACGCGAAACCTGCCGCTCGGCCGCCGATCGATCCCACCTGAGCCTGCGGCTCGACGCGGGGCGTTCACGGCTGCCTCCCGGTGAAGAGGCCCGCTCGCCGGAGACCTGCTCGGGCTCGCGCACGGTCGACGTCGGAGTACTCCACCACGGGCTGTGCGTACTCGATGGGGCCACGCGCGCGCCTGCTCTTCCGTCCTTCAGACGATGCAGCATCGCCCAGCAGAAGTGATGCGAGGGACCGAAGTGGCGGCGCGATGTCGCCGAGCGCGGTCAGTGCATCAGCTACCCGTTGACACACCTCGGCGAGGCGCACACGCACCATCCCGTGGCTGTTCGGGGCACGCGCCTTCGGCGTTCGGGCACCCAAGCCCTCGGGCGAGCCACGCTCGCTCGGGGGGGTCCCTTCGGATTGCTCAGTTCCGAGGGCTTCGATGTCCGATTTGGATTGCCCAGGATGGATTTGTCCACTAGGTTTCATGGCAGACCTTGTAGAGGGGCGTTCCGGGTGCGAACCGGGCGCCCCGACCTATTTTGTCGAAGCGCGCCCCTATTGGGATGATGTTGACGATACGCGTCTTGGCGGACTCGTCAACGGGGTTGTGGACCACGACCAGGGTCCAGACTACGGAACTGGCGCAGTCCTCGGACGGGTCGCCCGCGTCCGGGGTAGCCCCCACGGGTGTATCATGCCCGAGGGTTCCTGCGTTCGAGTCGACTGGATGACAGTTAGCCGCGTCCACAGCCGAGAAATAGCAATCTGAAATTGGGTGTCTACGAGTTACCGATCCGGCGGTAATCCATCGGTAACTCCTTGACAGCGCGGTCTAGATGACCGGGAAGCGGAATCGGAAGGGACACTAGCACGCGTCCAACGACCGGTCGGCACTGGGCTAGCATCAGTCAGGGACTTCCCGGCACCGCCCATGGTCTGTCTGGCCGTCCTGCAAGCACTGCGGTTCCCATCCGGATTCGAGCAGGAAGGTCCCTCGCCGCGAGCTGCTACCCGTCGAGCATCTCGATGCCACGCTTGGTGCACACGTCGCGGAAGTCCTGCGAGTTGAATGTAAGCAAGTAGTGGATGCGCAGCTTTGTATCGCGAAGCATCTCCCGGATGACCTCGTCAACAAGGCTGCGTCTGGAAACGTTCGCGCTACCCGACTTGAGCACGCGACGGAGGGCGGACTCTCGATATGGGGCATCGGGGACATGCTGAATGCCTGGCTCACAGCAAGCTCTGTCGAACGAAACCAACCAGTCCCGCTTCCTAGTGAACCGTGTGCATAGGACCTCGTACAGAGTAGGCCATGGAATGACCAAGTAATATTCGCAAATCAGTTCGTCCGCGGCGAGAGCATCCCGATGATGCGCGTCACGCTCATCGTACAAGGCGAGCCAGAAGCCAGAATCTGCGAGAACGTATCGGCCGACGCTACCCCTCATCCGGCTCCTCTTCTTCTGCTCCCGAATAGCCTTCCCACGGAGCGCGTTTGCGGGAACCGATGATGAATCTGCCCTTGTAGACTCGTTCTATCTGATACACGACATACACTCGCGCATGCCGTCCGAATTCGACGTCAGCCTTTAGGCTCTTCTTAAGGTCGTCGATGCTTCCATCGAAATCGAGCACCGCGAGGCTGTCGCCACATTCCTTCGCGCTGTGCTCGTCCAGCCAAGCGTAGAGATCATCGTAGTCGCCGCGAAGACCCAGGTCGTAAGAGAGCCACACCAATGCCATGGCAAGACGGTATCCGGCAGCGCTCGATTTTGCAAGGGATCGCGCGTGTTCCCGGTCACTGTTGCTGCTCCGCCGCGCGCATCGTGTCGCACCTCGCTGCCTATGCGAGGGGGATGGCAGACGGAGGGCCGTGACGGCCAGCCAAACGTGGGCGCCTGTGGAAGACCCGAGCGGTCGACCGCGACCGTCATGAAGGCGGTCCTCGGGGCCTCTCCAGTAGCACCGCGCCGGTATCCCGTGCGACCACCGATTCGTCTACCCCAGGTGCCAGGAATCGCGTAACATGACCAAGTTTTGGCACAACTTGGAGGACATGCTCATGTCGCGATTGGTCGTTGTCGGATGCTCGATCCTGCTTAGCGCCCTGTCGGCGTGCTCAAAGACCAACAACGTCGATGCATCGAACACAAACGTCATCGACAGCGACGCCGACACGCCCTGCCTGCTCACACCCGAGTCCACGTGTGCGCCGGGCATGAACTGCGTGGCCATGGACAACCAAGGCCTGACCCAGTGCCTTCAGGCGGGAACCGTTAGCGCCTATGCGGCATGCTCCGGTCCAAGCGACTGTGAAGTCGGATACGGCTGTGCGAACGGCGTCTGCAAGCAGTATTGCCGCGACGCCTCCGACTGTACTGGCTCTGGCCGGTACTGCGTGCAGGTCGTCGCCGATGTCGGCAACGGTACCCAAGCAGACGTGCCTGGCTTCAAGGTTTGCTCGCAGAACTGCGACCCGTTCACGGCTTCTCCGTGCGGCGACGGGACGACCTGTGTCGCGGAGACAGACACCTCGCTGTGGTGGTTCGATTGCGTTGCGGCCGGTGAAGGCAAGGGCGCTGGGGCGTGTTCGAGCGACAACCCACTGACATGCGCGCGTGGCTACGCTTGCTCCAACACCATTCCGTTCCCGAATGGCCCAACGCCAGAACCCGATATAGGCATTTACGCCAATGTGCCGCAAAACTACTGCGCGAAGTGGTGCAAGTGGCAAGCCGGCGCTGCGGGCTCATGTCCGAGCGGACAAACGTGCTATTTGTTCCAACAGTTCTACACTGGCGACGCGAACCAGATCTGCAATCCGGACTGCTATGGTGTCTGCTACTAGCAGCGAGCCTTGAGTGAACCTACTCTGCTAGGTCGAAGCTGGAGCTTTGCCTCGAACCGTGCCACCACCGTGCTTCGTCCGTCTCCTCGCTACGCCGTGAAGCTCCAAGGCTGTCGCGTAGGTCCATCGGCCAACTTCGCCGTGGCCGAGCCATCCGCAGCTAGCCACGCTCCGCGTCCGAGCTAGGACCCCGCTGAACGGCGTGGCGCCGGCGCAGCGCCCCTAACAGTCCCCCCCTGGGGAGGCTTCTCCTTGGCGTAGCCAGCGCACTCGGTCGCGCTTCTGGTAATCCAGGTTACTCTTCCCCAACCTTTTCCATCGAGCCAGTCCAAGACCCAGACCACTCGAAACGCCATCTGCTTGGCTGATGTCGCGGTTATGTGGAAGGACACGAACTTCGACTTCAGCGCCCTTTGTTCCATCCTGACCCATTCGGGGAACTTGCCGCGCGGCGCGATCCCATCCTGCTTCTTGACCATCTCGTCACCGCCGATCTGAAGCGTAACCGGCTCGAATCCGGCTACGGGCGGCCACATGAAAGTGACGCCGTCAGCGATGGTCTCTCCCTTGGCGGACCGGGCCAAGTTTGCGGATTCGCCAGCTTTCCGTGTCATGATGGTACCTCCGCTGCTGCGTCCCGCACTGCGAGTATCGCATCGCACCTCGCTGCCCATGCATCCGCAATCGCCACGGACATGACGCTCGAGGCGTCAAGCCCCAGGAACTCCGCGAGCTGATCCAGCTTCGCCGCCAGCTCCGGAGTGAACCGCGTCGTGCGCACGATGGACTTGCCACCCTTGCGGCCAGGCTTGCGTCGGGCGCGCCGTACGGGAGGCTCGTACGGGACCGGAGTGCGACCGCCATCCGCGTCGGAGCGTGCCGCTATGAGTTCCATCGCTTTCGGCACCGCTTCGGGGTCCGCGGGTCGGATTGCGACCTGTCGCCGCTTGCCGGTGAGCACCATCGGATCAGCCATTCGCCACCTTCCTTGTCGTTGATGCAGTGAGTCCCTGCTCGGTCATGAACCAGTTGCAGAACGCTTCCATCGCTCTGCCGTCCTTGCCAAGGTAGACGTCCTCCCACACGGGCCTGCAGGTCATCGCCGTTCGCCTGATGCCGGGGCCGCGCAACAGCGTGACCGGAGCTACGTCGACGTCCTTCGGCATTCGTCGCCGCATGCGCTCGAACTCACGCTCGTACCGCTGCCCGCCCTCGGCGACCCCATTGAAGACGACGATTGGCCTCACGTGGTTGTCCCGCGCCCACGCGATCGTCTCGTTGGCATTTCGAGCGGCATCAATCCCGTCGATGGGGATCAGCACGACATGCGGCGTCGGTCCCTTTGGCGGCTCTACCCCGGGCGGCGTGTCGATCAGCACGAGCTGGTACTGCGGCTGCGACGGCTGCGGGAGCTGATAGACGTCGGCACTCACCACGGCCCACGAGTTCTTGGCGATGCGCTCGTGTGGGCAAGCGTCTAGATCGGCGTTGTCGCCCACGAGCCGCCGGTACATGTCCGCCTGTCTGTCACAGTCGATCGCCAGCGTCGCCAGGTCCAGACCGACCGCGCGCCACACGATGTGCGAGCCGACCGTCGTCTTGCCCGCGCCGCCCTTGTTGTTCGCCACCATTACGATCCGCATACGCCACCTCTCCTACTGCTCATCGGCGTCCAATCGCCACCGGACAGGCCACAAACGCAGCAAGCATGTTGCTGCGGCGTATACGGCTGTATACGAGCCCGTACACGCTGCTCGCGCTGCTGCATGTTGCACTTGTTACCGCGCTGCTACCCAGCATGCTGTTCCCCTGTTCGCGAGCGGGATTCCCTGCCCCGGAAGGACACTTGTGCCGACCAGCAGGGAGACCTTTCCCTGTCGCTCCAGCTCGACCAGCAGACGATCGAACTGGGCGTCGTCCAGGTCCAGCTCGGCGTAGCTCGGTCGCACATGGTTCCGCAGCAGGTCGATGGACACGGACAGACTGTATCCGGATATAATCGCGAGCCCTCGAATCGTATCGAGCACTGCTTGCTCGACGACCTGCTGTCGCCCCCCGTCCATAGCGGCAGCGCCCGCCTCGACAACCATCCTAACCGCTCCCGAAAAGCTGCAGCCTCGCTGTCGAGCCAACGCCCGCAACCGATGCGCGAGCCCCGGCGACACACGCACCGTCACGACCTGCATGGCGGCGTTGCCTCGACGACTATCCTGGACCGGATATGTTGTTGCCATCATGCAGCCTCGCGTCAGCGTCGCCTCGGCGGCATCGGCACCCAGTCGATGGGCACGTCCTCCGCCTGCATGGCCTCGTCGAGCACGAGGACGGCATGAGCCAGGTGGCGCGCCAGGCCGGGCACGCGTTCATCGTCGATCGGGAGGTCCAGGATGGCCGGGGCTGCCAGCCGCACGATCTCGAGCGCGTCGTCGGAGGTCATCTCAAGCTCCTCATGCCGCTTTGATCTTCACGTCGTCGATGCTGCCGAATCTGGCACGCTGTGCACGGCACGCCGCAACGAACCGCTCCTTGGCCTCCCTCGGCTGTGCCAGCATGTGCTCGACCAGCGCTTCGCCGTTCTTCCTGATGACCTCGTCCGCGTCGCCATCGCACACGACGTCCCCGGTCGCGGCCAAGTGCGCCACCACCGTGCCGACCGTGGTAACCAAATTCGGACCGCCACGCTTCCGACGTACTCTCGTCGCAGGTTCCATTTGCTCCCTCCATGTCACGCCCTGAATCGCCTTCCACCGTAGGTCGATCTCCGCCCGCTCCTTGCGCGTCGCGGTCGTCAGGTCGACGATTCGCAGCCACTTTCGCGTGCAATACGCCCACATCTTGTCGAGGTTTTTCATGACGTCGTTCAGTGTCTCGATGCCCATCTGTTCAAGCGCATCGCGGCGTAGCTGAAACTCTATGCGCCACACCTCGTCGGCATCAGTCACCCCGGCGCGCTGCCAGATCTCGCGCTCGACCTGTACCTTCTCGTTCAGCGGGTCCCACTGCGCCATCTCCGCTCGCTTGTCGTAGATGCGGCACATGATGCTGTTGCCCGGCGAGACCGTGAATCCCGTCACCTCCCCGTCGTCGCCCTTGCGCCAGTGCGTCTCGATCGCCGTCTTGGCCGGAGTGGTATTCGGCGCCCCCTGGCTTTCCGGCTTGTAGTCTTTGACGTTCCGCCCTCGTTTGACGATCGCCTTGCGATCGTCTGTGGAGAAGGTGCAGCCGGTCATGTCTACCGCTAGATCCATGCGTCGGACGCGCTCGCCCAGCGCCCATGGCTCTCTGAACCCCCGGTCGCGCTTGGCGAAGCACGCCGCCAGCTCGCTCGCGTAGTCGCACGCCTGCTCTCGCGTGTGCGTGGCGAGGTACGCTGCGCGCAGCGACACCTCCACGTTCCAACCAGGCTTCTCTGGGTCGTCTTGGTCGCGGATGTCGCCGACCAGGATCGTCGCGTCCGCATTGGTCAACCGGTACATGTAGCCGTGCTTCGCGCCCTCCCTGTTTAGGGCGAAAGGCACGCCGCCAACCTTCCACGGAGTCACTTTCGCGGGGCTCTTCACCGCACGTGAGTGCGCCATCCCCAGCTCCAGCATCATTTGCGCATCCAGCAGGACGCGCCACGCCACCTGAAGCGCGTCGAGTCGGTAGCCGACGACACGCGGGTTCAGGAAGGGTCGGACAGTCGGCCCCACGGCTGGATACCCGTTGGTCGTGGTGTTCTGCGGGCAAGCCGACGCAGCCGGGGAATCATGCGGAGCAGCGACTCCATCAGGACCGAGAGGGGCACCCCCTCTCGCGCTCTCCCCAGCGTCCAAGGCTGCCGCGCGTGAAGCCTTGGCGACCGTTGTGCCGAGACTGGCGAGGTTGTCAGTCGCCTCCGCATCGCCTGAAGCGATGCTGGTGTTCTGCCCCCCCGTGTTACTCACGGGGGAAAGTTGTGCTTCGCACGCCCCCCGTTCCGCCTCGCCCCCGACCGCGCATGCTCGGCCGTCCTCGCGCCCCTTCCTGTCGTCAGGGGGCGGCTGCGCCTCGCTGCGGGCGCCTCTGCGCGTGCGCTGGGGGCTGGCGGGAGCAGACGGCTCCGCCGCCGACCCCCCCGAGCAGAGCGGGCTGCCCTCTGGCTGGGGTGGCCCGTACAGCAGCTCCCGCATCTCCGCGGGCCAGAAGCGTCGCGGGAGCGCGAGGAACACGGCGTGTTCGGGACGGAGGCGCGCGTTCATCGTGCACCTCCCTCGCCAGCTTCAACAGCATCGGCGGCCGAGCCTGTCGCGCGCAGTATCCGCTCGCACAGGTCGATGGTGTGACGCGCCTCGTGCTCGTCACCAGCGAGCACACGGAGGGCAGCGTGTGCTCCCACAAGTGTGAGCCAGTCCCGAGCGAGGGCTTCGATCGCCGCGCGATCGACAACGCCTTCGTTGCTGGCTGCAAGAAGGATCGCCTGGGCGCGTTCGCGAAGGGTCCGCGAAGGGTCCGGCTGATCAGAAAACCCTGCGCGCCACACTGGATTCGAACCAGTGGCCTTCGGCTCCGGAGGCCGACGCTCTATCCAGCTGAGCTAGTGGCGCACGCGACGAGGCTCGTCGCAGCGCAGGAACCTAGCCTCGTGCGAGGCGACGCGCAAGACCGTTCGGTGCGTCCTCGACGTGCGGTCGCGATCGTATCGGGCGGCGAGCGGCTGGGAGCCTGGAGAAGTGGCGTGGGGCCCTTGTCGAAAGCACAGATCGCCCCAACCATTTCAGGGGAACAAATTGCTCCCCCCGCCCCTTGAAAGGGCGGGAACAGCGCAGGCGGTTTCCGCGAAGCCGCACCTGGGAAAGGAGTCCAAGCCAAGCTCATTCATCTCGCAGCCTCCTCCCTCTTAACAGCGCGCGCGTCATGCTGGCCGGATCGCGGAGGTCAGCGTGGCGCGTCGCGCTTTTTGTGCGTCCATCCAGAGCATCCAGCCGCGCAGGGAGCGGAGCGAACGAGCGGTGCTGGGCGGGCAAAAAAAATCCCGGGGCAGGGAATGAACAGGCCGGGTCGCTCGCTGTAACCCACGAAAGCGGGACGAGTGGATCGGGAAAGCCCACTGGTCCCCCAACAAAGGAGCCCACAGACATCTGGCATCTCGCAACCTCCTCCCTCAGCAAGTCGCGCGCGGCCTGATGGCATTCCCGAGCCCAGGTCGCGCGCGCGTTTTGTGGCGCCTCATCCGAGGAAGGTCGGCGTGAGCATTCCCAGCTGCCGCAACGCCTCGTAGACCACGATCCCCACCGCGTGGGCGAGGTTCAGCGACCGCACCGCTCCCATCGTCGGGATCGCGAACACGCGCTCCTCATGCTCCTCGAGAAGCTCGGGCGGCAAGCCCACGCTCTCGCGACCGAACAGCAAAGCGTCGCCCGGCCGGTAGGCTGCGTCGAGGTACGATCGGCTCGACCGGCCGCTGAACAGCAGCCATCGTGCGTCGGGATGCTCATGGCGCAGCTGGGCCAGGCTCACGTGCCGGTGCAGGTCGACCAGGGGCCAGTAGTCCAGCCCGGCCCGCCGCACGGCTTTCTCGTCGATGCTGAAGCCCAGGGGCCCGACCAGGTGCAGGGGACATTGTGTGGCCGCGCACAGACGAGCGATGTTCCCAGTGTTCTGGGGGATTTCGGGCTCCACCAGGACCACCCGCGGCGGGTTGGCGGGCACGGGTGCCCGGAGCTTGGGGTCGTCGGCGCCGTGTGACATCGGGGAGGCTCGTGGGCAACGGGGCCCCGCATAGCCCGGCCCGGCCCCGCACCGCAATCCCAAAAGCAGCCGCGATCCCAGCATCGATGCGCCGTCGATGAACGCAGAGCTTGACGCACTTGCCAACGTCCAAGTAGCCTCGCGCACCGGAGAAAAGCATGCGTGCACGAGGCCTGCTCGCGTCGGCGATCATCGCCGCAGCCCTGACCGCTATCCCCTGGAAAGCCAGCGCCGAGCCGATGGATCCGGCCCTGGAGCGACTCGTGCTCAATCCGGGGTGTCACCAGGTAGACATCCCGGGGGGAGTCGCCAACTTCGGCGCGTGGAACCCGACGGGTGGCGCCGGGAGCGACGGGCGCTGTCTTCCGGACAATGCCGCGTTCAAGCGTCTGATCAACCAGTACGGCTTCGCGCTTGCCCCCACCGCGATGCACTCGGCGCGCACCACCGGCTACGGCGGCTTCGAGCTGAGCCTGGAGGGATCGTTTACGTCCCTCGACAGCGGCTCCGACTACATGAAGGAAGGCACGCGCGGCGCGTACAACCAGAGCTCGAACAAGGCGAGCATCCGCAACAACAACCCGGATTCGCTCGGGCAGACCTACTACCTCAAGGCGCGCAAGGGCTTCCCCTTCGGCCTCGAGATCACCGGCGTGGTCGGCTACATGGCCCACACCAGCTTCATGGTGATCGGCTCGGACGTGCGGCTGTCGCTGCTCGAAGGATTCCGCCAAGGCATTCTCGGCATCCTGCCCGACATCGCCGGCGGAGCGGGCGTCCGCACCATCACCGGAACGCCGCAGATGCAGCTGACCGTGCTGGGCGTCGACGGCCAGATCTCCAAGCCCTTGCCCCTGGCCGACTCGTCGATTCTCACGCCGTATGTCGGTTACCAGTGGATTCGCATCTACGGCGATTCGGGGTTGATCGACACCACGCCCAACACCGATCCGGTCGGTCTGTGCGGATACCAGGGGCCGAACATCCCGGGCACGCCCGGCACGCCCGTGAACACGGGCACGGGCACCAAGCCGTGGGACGGCCAGCCCGTGTGCTCGGCGGGCGGCACGCCGCTGGACTTCAACAACACGTTCGTGTTCGACGCGGTTCGCTTGAACCACCATCGGCTGATCCTTGGTGCCCAGTACCGCTACGAGATGGTGTCGATCGGCGCGCAGTACCTGACCGACATCACCGATCCGGCGGCGGCCAACGGCAACGACAAGGAGCTCAAGGGCATCCCGCGCCAGTACACGTTCTCCGTGCAGCTCGGGGCGATTTTCTGATCGGCTCGCGCTCTGCGTGGCCCATGCTCTGCGCGCTGACCGCGACCGCGTGCGGCGGCCATCTGCTCACGGCATCCACCGGCTCGCCGGCTGCTCGCGAGAGTTCGGCCATCTCGTCATCCGGAAGCGCTCGTACGCGTGCCGGCGCTTCCGTCACGCGCGACGTCTCGCCTTGCGCATCCGCGTTGAGGCTCGGCCTCGACCCGGCGTCGCGCGCGGCGATGACGGTGATTCGCAGCGGCTTGCCCTCTCGCGGACACATCGACGACGCGTGGACCGCGACGGTGCGAGCGGCCGTGCCCGAGGCGTCGCGATCGGAGCCGGGCTGCACGTTGTGGATCGAGGAAGAGAGCCGCGGCAGCGAAGCGACCCAAGTGGTGTTGGGTATCGAGTCTCTCGGCGACGCCGCCACGCCGCCATGGTTCTTCGTGGCCCAGCCCGACGGGACGATGCTGCGCAGCGGACAGCTGGACGATTGCAGCGGTTGCCACGCCGCGGCGCCGCGCGGCGTATTTCCGGTCGCGCCCCAGTCGATCACACCACGATGAGGATCGCGAGGATCAACAGCAGAAGCGCGACCGAGGCGAACGTGAAGGCCATGGCCACACGCGTGCCGAAGCGTCGCGCCTGCAACGCGCCCGCCTCGTCGAGTTGAAGCACGCCGCGGGCGAAAGCCAGGGCAGCGTGCGACGCCACGCCGACGGACAAGGGAAGCAGGGACACGACGCTGCGAGGGCCTTCGGCGAACAGAGAGACCAGCAGGCCGAACGGCGAGGTCATCAGGTCCCAGCCGGTGCTGTAGAGGCCGAAGCGCATCGCCTGGGACTTGCGGTTCTTGCCGCCGAGCCGCACGGACGCGTGGTTCATCGCGAGGCCCAGGGTCACGTGCGCCAGGATCATGATCGCGGCAAACCCCGGCACGCCCACGAGCAGAAGCCGCGCCGCGATCGCCTGGCCAGGCGCGGTCGACAGCAGCGTCGAGACGAAGGACGGAGCCAGCGCAGCCACGAGCATCATCAGAACGACGGCCGACGAGCCGATCGCGGCCAACTCGGAAACGACGGCGAACATCGTGGCAGGGGCGGCTTCGCCCTTGGGAAGAGCGCGAAAGAACTGGGGCGAGCTGCGGGTGACCAGACCGGCGGTCGACCACAAGCGGGTCCAAGCGGATGCGCCGGGGCGCTCCCAGGGCACGATGGCCACGACTCCGGAGGGCAAGGTCGTGTCGTCCAACGGCTCGCAGCCGAGGCAGTCGGGCTTGCCGCAACGGGCGCACACGACGGCTGCCGGGACTTCGATCGAGTCGACTCCGTCTTCCTCTGGACGATGCGCGCGCAAGGGGCTCAAGACACTATGGGTCATCGTACGCCGCGGGCCAGGAGGC
Organism: Myxococcales bacterium; assembly: GCA_021847645.1. Taxonomy (GTDB): domain Bacteria; phylum Myxococcota_A; class Polyangia; order Polyangiales; family Polyangiaceae; genus JAJZQG01. The sequence goes on along the minus strand of JAJZQG010000207.1, from coordinate 121 downwards.
TGCCAGCTCGGCGTACGCGATCGCAGGTTCGCTCCATTGTCCCGCGGGCGAGTCCGGCTCTCCGAGTCTGCCGGGCCTTGGTGGCCGCACGGCGGTCGGCGGCGGCGGATTTGCCCGCAAT
>JAJZQG010000206.1 GCA_021847645.1 Myxococcales bacterium | reverse complement strand
GATCTACACCCAGGCAGAAGCCGTGGCGGGAGCCGGATTGCGGGGGCATCAGACCTCTTGCCTCCGCTCTTCTGAAGTCACGCGCGCGTCGAGTATCTCCTCGAACGTGACAGTCGCCGAGTAGACCTGCACCTTCCCGTCGGCCGCGAACTGCTTGTACTGGAACTCGAGGTCGGTCAGCACCGTCTCGATGGTGAGCACGTTCGGCCAGATGAACAGCGTGCGCGGCGGCGCTGTCGCAGGCACGCCCTCGGTGCCTTTCGGCGGTACAGTCAGCGCGCGGAGGAAACCGCGAAACTCGAGGATGTCCGGCGCCGCGACCTGCTCTGACGAGAAGAACCGGTCCAGGTAGAACTCCACGCCGGAGAGCTGCCGGTTTCCCGTCGACTGGAACTGCAGGAGCTGATGCGACAGCCCAGGCACGCTGACGCGGTTCCAGTTGATCTGGACCTTCTCCGAGAACTGCGTCGGGTTGAACAGGCAGTCGATGCTCTCGGCGGTCTCGACGTTGACGAGCGAGCAGCGTGTCGGTCGGGTTCCAGCGTACTCGATCCCCATCGCGTCCTCAGTACGACGGCACCGGCGAGAAGCTGCGGGAAGCCGTGTCCGAGCCGGCCTTGTGGACGGCACGCGCGACCGTCTGCCCGTCGATCTGCACGTTGACGACCACCGGCTGCGGCGGCGGGACGTTCTGCGTGACCGGCAGCGCCAGAAGGTTTGGCTGCACCGACATCGACAGCGGCGCAGCGGCAGGCAGAGGGCTGGTGGCTGGCGGAGGCGCGGCGGGACCGGGCTGCGCGGTGTTTGGCTTCACGGGCGTGAAGCTCAGCGATTCGACGCCGAAGTCCTTCGCCATCTCGCGGTGGGTGAACCCCTTGAAGTCCCGCACCGCGGATTGGATGCCGGTCGAGGAGCTGAACAATCCGGCGATGGCATCGACCACGCCACCGATGGCGCCGGCCAGCTCGAGGACTGCGCCGATGACCGCGTCGATCACGCCGAACGCAACGAGCTTCATGCCAGTCCAGATGTCCGTCCATGAGCCGCCGAAGATGCCTCCAATGACGAACACCACGCCGGTGACCACGTCGGCCAGGCCTGAGAAGAGCGCCATAATCGCGCCGACGACGCCGCTGACGATCGACACCGCGGCCGAAATCACCGCAACGACGACACCGATGGCCGCAACGATCACCGACACGGCGAACCCGATGACCGTGCCGAGCGAGGTCCATGCGTCGCCGTTCTCGCGTGTCGCCGTCGCGTTGCCGGACAGGGCGTTGATCGACTCGGCGAGCTTCGCGACGAGCTGCGTCACCGCGTTGGACAGAAGCTCCGCAGCCGGGCGCACCATGTCCCATGCCGCGGCAACACCCGTGGCGATGTGAATCACCGCCGTCATCCCCTGCACGAGGAGGTCGAAGGCGACCGCCAGGGTCCTACCCACCGATTCCCCGGTCGCACCGAAAGCCTTGAACTTCGCGCTGGCTGCTCCCGCGTCGTCGCGTTCGCTCAGGAATCCAAGCGCAACCCCGAGTCGCTCGAGCGCGGCCATGAACCGGTCGAGCGAGGGGCGGGCCGCCTCGACGCCGTCCGAGAATCTCGAGGCGATACCCGAGAAGAAGTTGCTGATTCGATTCCCCCACAGGAACAGGTTGATCAGGAAGTCCTTCAGCCCGGCGTTCTCGGCCTTGTTGAGCTCGTCGCGCACGGCGCCGGAGAAGCCGCCCTGCTCGAAGAGCTGCTTGATGGCTTCGAAGAAGAGCGTCACGCGCGCCCACATCCGCTGGGAGACGTCCGCGATGCCTCCCACGTTCCTCTGGAATGCAACGTAGAGCCCCGCGATGGCGAGCCCAACCGCGGCCACGACCGCGATCGCCGGCAACATGACGGCCACAACCCCGCCGATCGTGATTCCCGCGGCCTGAAGCCCAATCACCAGTAGCGCCAGGCCGGCCTTGGCGGCGATGGCCGCGCCCACGACCGCGAGGATCGCGCCGGCGCTGACGAAGAGGGAGGCGAACCCTTTCTTCACCGGGCCGGGCATCGCGCGGACGAACCGGATGAAGCCGTTGAGGGCGTCGATGATGACCGCGACGATCGGCTTGAACGCCTTGGCAAAGGGCTCGCCGACCACGATCGCCAGCGTCTCCAGCGAGCCGCTCAGCAGCTGCTTCTGGCCGGCGAAGGTGTCGAGCATCTTGTCGCGGAACGCGGCGGCAGTGCCTCCGGCGTTCTCGAACTGCTTGCGGAGATACGCGATCGCTTCGGCGCCCTTGACGGTCGCGCCGGTGCTGGTGGTGATGCCGTTGGTCACCTGGGTGAGAATCGCCTGCAAGCTGCCGAGCGCGTGGACGCCGAAGGTGTCGATGAGGAACGACGACCGCTTGGCGTCGGTCATCTCGTTGAGCTTGGGGACCATGTCGCCCACGATGTCGAGGAAGCTGCGGAACGAGCCTTCACTCGTCGTGACCGACACGCCCAGCCCCTTGAGCGCGGTCTGCACCTTGTGGTCGGCCATGCGCTCCATCGCGACCGCGAGCCCGGTGGATGCGCGCTCGACGCCCGGGATGATGTTCTTGACCAGGCCGAGCGAGATCAGCGTCTCGGACATCGACTGGTGCAGCGCCTGCGCCCCGCGCGAGGCCGTGCCAAGCGCCAGCGGGAGCTCCGAGGCGTTGAGCGCGAACAGGTTCACCGACTTAAGCATCCGATCGACCGCGAGGCCCGCATCGTCCGCCGATAGCCCGAACGCCTTGACCGCCTGCGCGGCGAGCCCCGCCGCCTGCGCCGGGCTGAGCTGCCCGAGCGAGCCGCCCGCCAGGTCGAGCACCGGGATGAGCAGCTTGATCGAGTCTTGTGCGTTGAAGCCCGCCTGCGCGAGCTCCTTGAGCCCCACCGTGGCCTCGATGGGCGAGAACTGCGTGGCGATGCCGGCGTCGATGGCGGCGTCCTTGAGCAGGGCCAGCTCGTCCTTGGTGGCGCCCGACACCGCGGCGACCGCGGCGATCGCCTGTTCGAACTGCCCGGCCTTGTCCGCAAGGGCGATCGCGCCGCCCACCATGGCCACGCCGGCGGTCATCATCCCGAGTCCGATGCTGAGCTGCCCGAACGCTGAGGTGATGCGGTCGGTGCCGAGTCCGACCCGACGGTCCAGGCTCATGAAGTGGCGCTCGAGCGACATCATCTTCGAGGACGCGAGGTCCCGCGCGGTGAAGATGAAGCCGAGACCCATGTTGTTCATCATGGCTGGTCACCGTTTCTTGTGCGCCCGCTCGATCTCCTTGGCCTCACTCGACCGCTGGTCGCCGATGCGCTCGATGAACCAGTCGCGGTCGGCCGTGGTCATGTCGAGCGCCTCCCCCATGCTCAGCCCGAGTCCCGAGCCGCCGTGCTGACGCCAGCAGAGCTGGAACAGCGACTCGCGCCACGTGTTCGGGTCTACGCGGGGGAGGAGCCACTCGGGTCCCGCCTCCGCGCCGTCCGGGCCTTCCCCGGAAGGAAGAAGCTCTGGTCGAAAGGGAGCTGCACGTGCTGCCGGGCGAAGCACTCGGGGCACTCGACCTCGATCGTGGTCTCGACGCCGCAGTCCACGCGGTCGAACTCGTCCAGGAGGAAGTCGGCGTCGCGCATGGAAAGATCCTCGAGGAACCGGCGCTTGTCCTTGTCCTCGACGCCCTCGACCTGGAGGCAGCGGAAGCCGAGCATCGCGGAGAGCATGCGGTCGCCAGCGTTGCGCTTGATAGCCGGGAGCTTCCGCTCGTCGGCGCCGGTGAGCAGGCGGAACCACACGCGCCGACCGGCGTCAGGGAGCGCGGTCACGAAACGGTTGCCGTCGAGGAACGCCGTGCGGCTCGCCTCCGAGAGCGGACGGACCGGGAGCTGGTGCAAGTCGAGCTCCCAGTCGATGCGGGCGCGGCAGCCGGACTCGGCGCAGGTGACGTTGAACGCGTACTCGGCCCCGTACGTCAGCGCACGGACCTCGAGCAGGGCGAAAAAGCGGTCGCCTTGCAGGACCTTGTCCCAGTCGATGGTCTTGCCGCCGAAGTCGTACGGACCGGCGTCGTGGGTCTCCTCCCAGCAGGCGCGGAGCAGCTCGTCCACGACGCTCCCGCTCTTGGCGAGCTTGCGATCCGCAAGGAAGCGCTCTTCGCGGACCTTCAGGCCGCGGATCGAGCCGGTGAGGCCTGTGGGGCAGGCGATGATGTGGGGCATGGCAACGGTGACAGAGCCCATTTCTAGAGACCGAGGGACGACCCCGCGGGCGCCCGCTCGTTGGATTGCGCGCCGCGGGTGCGCTTGACCGGCTTGGCGCCCGTTGCTAGCTTCACGATAGGAGGACGTGATGACGCTATCGAAACATGAGCAACAGGTCCTGGAGGCCGTCAGGGAGAAGCCAGGCGTATCTCCGCGGGACCTCGAGCGGACTCGTCCGGCAGACGCCACGCCCCGGGAAGTTCGCGTGGCGCTCCAGCGGCTCGTCTCGACCGGCGCCGTGGCCTTCGACAACTCGCTCAAGCTCGTGATCCCCGACAAGTGAGATAGCCTGGAATGGCGACGACGGATCGGCACGAAGAAGAGGCCATCGGAGAGGACCAGCGCTCGCCGTTCGAAAGAGATCGAGACCGGATTCTCTATTCGTCGGCATTCCGGCGGTTGGCAGGCGTCACTCAGGTGGCGAATCCAACCGAGGGACACATCTTCCACAACCGACTCACCCACACAATAAAAGTCGCCCAACTCGCTCGAAGATTGGCGCAATTACTCACTCAGCGGGACAAGGGGCAAGCAGAATCCAGAGACATCGACGTAGAAGCCGTCGAAGCGGCTGCGCTCGCGCACGACCTCGGCCACCCGCCTTTCGGGCATTTGGGCGAAGTGGCATTGAACGACTGCATGTCTGAGTTCGGCCGCGACGAGAACGGCTGCTCAGAAGGGTACGACGGCAACGCCCAATCGTTCAGAATCGTGACCAAGCTTGCGATTAGACGAGAGGGAGCCTCCGGGCTGAACTTATGCCGACTCACCCTTAATGCCATACTGAAGTATCCCTGGCTTAGAGAGGCAGCTGGGACCAAGAGTTCGAAGTGGGGCGCGTATCACTCCGAGCAGGATTTGTTGACCTTTGCCCGCGATGCATTGCAGGGCGACGAGCAGCACGCGTGCGCCTTCCTGATGGACTGGGCGGATGATATTGCATACTCAACCCATGACGTCGAGGACTTCTACCGTGCTCGAATACTCCCACTCGACCGGCTGGCGCGTGACGAAGGCGAACGTCAACGCTTCCTTGCGTCCCAGTACCATGACACCGACAAGCGCGCCAAGGCGGCGACCCACCTCGATGCGGTAATCGGACTCATAGGGACCCCGTTGGATGTGCCGTTTGAAGGTACCGAAGAGCAGCGGGGAGCCCTTCGACTCTTCGTTTCCACGCTAGTCGGAAAGTGTGTTCGGGCGGTCAGCTTCGATGGCGACGGCAGTCGGCATCCTGGTCTGAAAGTCGAGGATGTCTGGCGTGAGAGAGTTAATGTCCTGAAGCGACTCGCTCGTTACTACGTCTTCTCGAACCCCGCTTTGGCTACGCAACAGTTTGGGCAAAAGCGAATCTTGCGGGAGACATTTGCGGCACTCTTTGACGCAGCGACGCACCCCAGCGAGGGGAGCATCCCGAGAAACGCAGACCTGCTGCCGGTCTCTATCCGACATCACTTTTCAGTGCCGAACGTCCATGCCCCCAAGTCGACAGCGGCTCGACACGTCGCAGACGCAATTGCGATGATGACGGAGCAAGAGCTATTTACTCTACACCAGCGCCTGACAGGCCGAAATCCAGGAAGTATTCTCACGTCCATTATCCTGTAGTGCGTTTCCACTCCAAGCCCTACTGAATCAACTCGAAGAAATCGTACGCCAACGTCACCGACTCGATCACGTTCTCGTCCGCCTCGTTGTCCCACTCCCCGGCCACGAACTTCGTCGGCCAGGCGCGTGACAGGCACCAGCGGCGCAGCGTCGTGCCGTCGCGGTCTTGCTGCACGATGTCGAGGTTGCGCTTGTAGTACGGGTCGGTGAGGCCGAGTCCGCTCGAGGTGACCACGACGTCCTGCAGCCAGTCGAACAGGTCGCGGTCGATCGTGGCGCCACGTTCGAGCGTCACGTCCGCGAAGGTCATGCGGCCCGGGCTCTTGTTCGGGATGAGTGAGCCGCCTTCGAAGTACTGCACATTCGCGACCTCGACCGACAGCTCGCTGCACTTCTGGAAACCAGCGTGGCCGACGTCGTCGATCTCTACGACGAACTTGAACTTCTTGTGAAAACTGCGCGGGTTGCCGATGACTGGCATGACTCCTCCGATCAGCCGCCGGCAGCGGCGAGCTCCGCCTCGAGAGCGCGCGTATCCTGCGAGATGCGCAGGACGATGAACTCCGCCGGCTTGTTGGTCGCCAGGCCCACGCGCGCGATGAGCTTGCCGGCGAAGATCACCGTCGGCGTGTTGAGCTGGTCCGACACGTCGACGAAGAACGCCGTCTTGGGCTCGCGGCTCCGGAAGGCACCGTTGTTCATCTGCGTGAGCAGGAACGAGGTGATGGTGCGTCGGACCGTGGCGCGTAGGCCCTCGGTGTTGTTCTTGTGGCGGGCGAACTGCAGTCCTTGCTTGAGGCTGCGCTCGATGAAGATGACCCCGCGGCGCTCGGCGACGTAGGGGAAGTTCCCGTCGCCCTTGAGCGTTCGGGAGCCGTCGATGAAGCGCGGCAGGCCCGGGCCAGTGGTGAGCGGGTTGATGCGCTTGGGGTAGACCAGGTCGCGCTTGCGCTCCTCGAGGACCTCGTCGGTCTCGAAGCCGAGCACGCCGAACATGCGGCCGGCGTCGATGCCCGCGGGCGGGTCATAGATGCCGCCTGGGCGGCCGGCGTCGGTGCGCGCGTACACGCCCGCGAGGATGCCCGAAGGCGGCACGACGATCTTGTCCTGCGAGCCGAACACCGCGCGCGAGGGGTTCAGCACCTTCACGCGCGGCCAATACAGCGCGCCGAACTCCGACAGGTTCAGGAGCCCGGCGGTGATTTCGACGTAGGCGACGATCTCGACTGCGGACATTCCGGCCGGCGGATCGAGCACCGCGAACACGGCGCCGTCGCGATCGACCTCGCAATAGCGGAGCATCGCGTTGTGGACGGCTGGCGTGGCTCGGCCGGGCACGAGGAGCAGGGCCATGTCCTGCACTTGGTCGAGCGCGTGCATGCCGGTCTTGCCCGTGGGGGAGCCGATGAAGTCGGTGTCGTCGAGGTCGGCGAGGCCGTCGTCGCCGCCGGCGAGCTGGAGGGTTTGGATTGCCAGCGAAGGGGAACCAGGCAGAAGCTGGTCGATAACGCGGATCAGGTTGGAGCCGGTCTTCGCGTCGTTGACGATGCGCTCGACGTAGCGCTCGGCGCCGGGCGTCATCCGGACGTTGGGGAAGACCTCGCGGTACACACCGTCCTCGACCACGGCCAGGTCGAACGCGCCGACCTCGCCCGAGCTTGGGAAGCGGACCTCTACCTCGATGCTGTTGGCGTACGCGCCCGGGTCTTTCCCTTCGACCCGCAGCGCATTCGCAGCTCCCGACGCGGCGCCCGTGTGGAGCGCGGTGTCGAGGCCGAAGCCCTGCGCGGTGGCGGCACGCACCTGGAGCTGCGCGTTGACACCGGTCGCGACGGTCCGGACCTCGAGGAACCCTCCAGGGATGGTCGATACGATCACGCCGGCGACGGCCGCCTCGACGATCTGCTGGACCTCGAGCGCCGTGACCGCGTGCACATCGCCCACGTTGCCGGTTCCGAGTGCGGGATTCACGGGGAAGCCGAGTACGGCGTTCGCCGTGCCTCCGGTCACCTCGACGCGGCTGGTGCTCCCCTTCCGATCGCTCACGACTCGAACGGCGTTTCCGGAGACGATGGCCTTGCCGTCCTCGAGCTGCGCGTTGATGGCGGCAGCGACCTCCTTGGCAGTCGCGGTGGCGATGTTGTCGAAGTCGGCGGCCGCGAAGGCCAGGTCCTGGGCAGGACCACCGTCGATTCGGACCAACAGGGCCTGACCGTCCACCAGGGCGAAGGGTCCGGCGGCTGACTCCACGTACGCGGGCACCCCCTGGAACACGGCTTCCTGGTCGGCGCCGCCGTTCACCGCGGCGACCAGTTTGTCTCCGTCTTCGAGTCGGAAAGGGCCCGGTGCCGTTCCAACCACCGTCGCCGGGGTGGGCGCTCCGGGCGACGTGAGGTAGCCCGACGCGCGAATCGCCATCGCGGTTCCAGCCTCCGCGATCTCCGCGTGGTGGCACGTGCGCACGCACCAGAGCTGCGTCCCTCCGTTCTCGAAGAAGCCCATCGCGCCGAGCGTCATGTCGGCTGTGGTCGTGAAGCCTCCGAATCGCGTCTGGTACTCCTCGAAGGACGAGCACAGCACCGGCACGCCAATCGGCCCGCGCTCGGCGATTCCCACGGCGGCGGCGACCGAGGTGGGAGCGGAGGGAATGCCGCGCACGCGAGGCTCTTCCTCCACGACTACGACTTTGGATGACAGCAGCTCTCCACTCATCGATTGCCTCGCATCTTCATTGCGTCGCCCCGTGTGCGCCGATGCTCACCTCGGCGCCGGCGTCGGACACGGCCTTGCCCAGGTCGAGGAGCTGGCCCTCATCGATGTCGAAGCCGTGGATGACGAGGCCCCATGTGAACGCGCGGACGTTGTCCTTGCCTTCGAGGTTCACGTGCAGCTCGCCGAGGGGATCCATCTCCCAGCGTACAGAGCCCTTGTCGGGCGAATCGGGGTCACGAACCATCGCGAGCCAGCGGTTCGTGTTCAGGAATGTCGAGGTGGCGCCGATGATATTGAGCAGCTCGACGGCGCGGTCGGAGGCGCCCGTGATGCCAAACTCGAGGTCGACCGTGAGCGGAGGCCGCCGGCGGCGGAGCTCCAGGCCCGAAGGTCCGACGACGGCCTCCTCAAGGAGCTCGTTGGTCGAGAGCGCTCGATTCTCGCGCAGGCGTGGGCCGGATAGCACGAGCGAGGGGAGCTTGGACATCGCGATGACGTCCAGGCCGTCGAGCGGCGTGTCGTCGAAGTCGACGGCCACCGACAGTGAGACGTTCTCGATGACTTGGCGCTTGAGCTCGCGGAGCAGTGTGCGAATGAGCCGGGTGAGATCGGCTTCCCTCACGATGCGCGGGCGTAAGAAACGGTAGGCGGCGGACAGGAGCGCGAGCTCGCCGGGAATGATCTGGCCAGCAGCGTCTAGGTTCTGCAGGGCGATGTCGACAATCGCCTCGGCGTGCGCCGGAGTACGCACAACGGCAATCGACTGCCCGCTCTCCTCACGAACTGAATCGACAACTGCGTCGGCAACGCCGAATCGGACTGCCACCTTCGGAGCGAAGCCGGTGCCTCGAAGCGTGACCAGGTCGCCGCCGCTGGCGGGCCCTGATGCCGGCTCGGGAGGAAGGAGAGTGGGAATCGCCACGGCTACACCCGCCAGCCCATCGCGCGGGCGATGCGTCCGAGAAAGCGCTTCTGCACGCCCTTCTTGAAGGCTTCGAACGCTGGGCGGAGGAACGGGCGCGGCGGAATCTGAATCACCACCGCGCCCTTCCCTCCTCCGCCCGACGGCTCGACGCCGGCCTTGCGGAGCATAGCGAAGAGGAAGCGACGCATCTTGGGCGTCATCGGCACGACGAACGGCCCTGCGCCGAACTCATGAATCTCCGCGACGTTCGCCACGGATGAGCCGCCCTTGCCGCGCGATTTGCGCAGGATGCCGACAAATACCTCGTCCGCGTCGGCCACGACTGTGATGGAGTTGCGCAGGTCTCCTCGCTGAATGAGCGCTTTGCTCCCGCCGAAGCCCTTGAGTTGCCGTGCGGCGAGTGTTGTGGCGGCCAGCGGCTTGATGGGATGGCCGCCTGGCGCCTGGCTGGTGATGCCGTCGACGACCTCCTTGCGAAGCGCCTGTCCCTCCTGCCGCAGCGCCGTGGCGACCGCACCTTTCAAACGGGCTCCGCCCCCTGCGAGCAGTCGCCTCGCAAGAGCCCAATCGCCCGTCCGCACGACGCCCATCAGTCAACCCGGCACGGCGCGCAGCTCGTGCGCGTAGTCGTTCAGGTACTCGATGGCGACGTGGCTCGCTGCGTTCGTGATGGCGCCCCGGCGCACGCTCTCGGAAGCCTCTCGGATGATCCTCGTGGCGACCTGGATGTCGGCGTCGTTGCAGCCGTAGCCCTTGAGCCCCGCCGTGAGCTTCTCGGCCGGGATGATCTCGCCGGTGCGCCAGTGCTGCAGCTCGAGCTGGCAGCGGTAGGCCTCGGCCTCGAGAACGGCGCGCGTGGCCGACGAGCCCAGGTACTTCCACCCGAAGCGCAGCGGACCAAGCCAGTCGAGCTGGTGGATGTGCTGACACTCGTGCGCACAGACCATCATTTGCCCCCAAAGGCCCCAGTCCGCCGTCGCGACGCCGATGTCGAATGGCACGTAGATGCGGCGGCCGATGGTGGTCGCGTAGTGCTGCAGGAACTTGGTGGGGGCCATCACGCCGAGCTTGCCGAGCAACGCCGCGAGCGCCTGCATCTCGAAGGAATTGCGCTTGTCCACGACGGCGGCGTGGAACCTCGCCATCATGTACTTCCAGAACCGCTGCACCTGCTCTGGTGTCGGATCGATCACAGTACACCTCCATCCTCGGGCAGCCCCTCCGCGGGCAGGCACGTGTGTCCGCCGTCGGCCTCGAGCGCCTGGCAGGTCCACCGCCCACCGCTGTAGTCGGTGACCTCGTCGCAGTTCATGAAGGTCTGCCAGGTCTGGTCGCTCGCGCAGACCTGGGCGTTGTTGCCTGAGCAGCGCGTGTCGTCGACGCGGCACTTGTCAAGCGGGCCACAGGCGCACAGCGCGATCACGGGAATTAAGAGCAACAGCTTCGTCATGCAGACACTCCTCTTGGGGCTGCCGTCTCGCGGTCCTCGAAGGTCGCGAGCAGCAGGTTGCGCCGCGGTCGCGGCATGAAGAGGCCAAAGCCCATGGGCCTGGCCTCGGTCACGAACAGGCCGGGCGGCGTGCGCACCGCTTGCACGAGCGCGCCGCCAAGGTCGTACAGAGCACCGAGCCGGTCGCCGACACGGATGAGCGCGTCGCCCGTGGCGAAGTCGACGAGGCCCAAACGCTCGAGGTCGGCAAAGTGGAAGACGAGCCGAACGCGGGATCGCGGCGAGTTGCCCGACGCGTACTCCTGCAGCGCGTCGAACGTGTCGGGCTCGACCTGGCAAGGGACGCGCACGGGGGCGTGCTCCTTGCGAATCCGCTCGCCGATGCCGTCGTCGTTCGTATCGACCAGCACGGGCTCCTTGAAGTCCGGGTCGTAGCCGCCGGTGAGCGGCCCGGCGCCGTCCGGGTCTTCCGTGGCGAGAGCCTTCGTGTCCAATCGATGGACCTCGGCCAGGAACTTGAAAATCAGCCGCCCGCGCATCAGACCGCTCCGAGGCCGATTGGCTTCCGATAGCGCGCCAGAAGCAGGTCAATCTCCGGGTCGCTCGTAAACGTCACGCCGACCGAGGAGAGCGGCGACAGCCGATAGCTCTGGTCGCGCGTCCTCTCCTCGAGGATTCGCCATTGGGACTTCGCCGCAGCTGCCTCCGCGTCCCCCAGGAGCGGGAGCCAGCGCATGACGAGCAGCATCGCGGCGCGACGAATCGCGGGTGGCGTGGCGCCCGTGGGCGTGCCGTCGGGCTCGGTGTAGCCCCACAGTCCGGAGGCCACGACGTTGTCGGTCCCCTTGGGGAAGGAACAACCGCGGAGCAGGGTGAACCGCGGCCCGTCGAATCCGGGCAAGATGGGCGCACCGCGGATTGCGATATCGTCTTGAGCGAGCGACGGTGCGACGCCATCGACCAGCAGCTCGTCCACGCGGATGGGCGGGACGGGCGGCTCGATGGACGGCGTCCCCCGGCCATCCATGCGCACAACCATCGTGCGGGGCTCGAAGAACCACCCCGTCACGTGGTCGACAAAGGCAGACGCCTCGACGAGCAGAGCGGTGAGTCGCTCGTCGCTCGCCTGGGCAGGCGTCACGCCCTCGTCGCGCATGTCGGCCACGGACGCGTACATGTCAGCCTCGGTCCTTGCGCCCCTTGGGATCGGCCTGACCGTTTGGCTTCACGGGCTCCGGGAGCTGCGCGCTCGTCAGCGCCCCGTCGTTTCGCGAAGGCGTCAGTCGGACTTCGTCTGTGGCGCTGCGGCGGACCTTGGTCTCGACCTCCTCCCGCGCATCGAGCGCCTTCGCCTCGTCGTCGGTGCACACGTCGAACGCGAGCGGCGAGTAGTCGTCGCCATTGACCTGGCGCACGCCACGCAGGTAGTCCGCCACCTGCTTGCTGACCCGGTGCCAGCCCCGTTCCTCGTGGATTTTCACTCCCGCGTAGGTGAAGCGCCGCAGGACGTGGCCCCGTCGCGGGTCGAAAGGCTTGAGTCGAACGAGCATTGTGTCCATCGCGACTGCCTCACAGCTGGATGTTGACGGCCTTGGCCGTGCCGTTTTCGTCGGCGAACTTCACGTCGAAGCGGAGCGTCGCCACGATGCGGAGCACACCGGCGGACACGTCGCGGAACGACTCGAGCCGGATTTGCCGCCAGATGCCGACGTGCACGTTTTTCGGGTTGCACAGCAGCGCCACGGTCTGGTTGTTGTTCGGCCCGAGGTTGTCGGGGAACAGCGGCACCGGCGTGACCGGCACTCCCGAGTACAGCACCGGGGTGTCGTCCTCGAGGAACTTGTCGCCGCCGACCGTCGCCCGCTCCGCCAGCGAGTTGCGGTACTCGAGGTCCGCGTCCACGCTGGTGAGGTACGACATGGCCTTCTTGTCGCGCAGATACTCGTTGGGCAGCGACTTCAGAAGGTCCCGAAGGATGTTCTTCGTCAGCGGGCCGCCCGCGACATCGACGACGTGCGAGGTCGCCTGCTTGAGCACGCCATCCAGCACCGCAAGGAACGGGTCTGCGGAGGTCGTGTCGCCATTGATGACGATCTCCTCCATGTCGCGGCCCGCGGCCTCTGCGATCATCTCCAGGATGGTCTGGCGCAGCTCGCCGCGCTCGATGTTGTCCTCGAGCACCTCGTCGGACAGCTGCACTTCGGCCTTGAAGAGCTGGGCGTCGAGCTCGAGGAACGACAAGTCCGGACGGCTGCGCTCGGCCTGCGTGAGGGCGATTCCCTCCTTGCCAGGGCGCAGAATTCGGCTGCCGAACTTGATCTTCGACACCTGGTACTTGGGCGCCGGCATCGGCACGACCGTCGCCATCTGCATGAGCGCCGACTGCTTGATGAGCAGACGCATGAACTTCTGCGCCTGCGCGGGCAGCAGGATGCCGCCGCCAGCGGTCAAATCCGCGATGGCGAGGTCGGCCTTTTCGAGGAGCGTTCGATTCGACGTGTAGGACATGAGCGTTCCTTCCTCAGCGGTCGTGGAAGGAGGTCGTCTTGTCGACGCTCTCCCGGTCCATCGGGCGGTTGAGATCGAGGGGCCAGCTGACTTCCTCGCTTCCGGGTCGGGCCGCGGGACGCTCCGGAGCCTGGCGGCTGTTGGGCAGTCCGACGCCCTTCTCCAGGCGCCCGAGACGCTGGGACTGGTCCTTCATCGCGTCGGCCAGGGTGCGCATCGACGCGGCCACCGACGCGAGCTGCTTGGACACCTCATCCGGTTCGCTCGTCTGCGGCGCGGGCTGCGGCTCGGACGCAGGGGCCGGAGTCGGGGCGCCCGGCGGAGCCTGCTCCAGTGCATTCTTCGTGGCCGACGACGCGAGCAACTCCGCTACCTGAGCGAGCATCGAACGTACGCCCTCGACCGCTCCGCTGACGTCGCTAGACGTCCCGGAAGCGGTGGGCTCGACGCCCGCTGCGGAGGCAAGCTGCCCGGCAACCGACGAGAGCTCCTCGGCAAGCTCGGCGACAATTGGGGTCGTGTCCGCGTCACCGACGATCTGGCCGAGTTGCTCGATCGCATTGGTGAGCGCCTCGAGCGCAGTCGTGGCAATGCCGAGCGCGTCCCCGATCGCCTTGGTCACCTGCTCGGCGCCGTCGCTCTCTGGCGCGCTGGGCGCTGCCGGCGGCTTTGCGCTGCTGTTCTTGGTCTTGTCAGCCATGGATTCATCCCTCTTCACGACGAGAAATCGGTGCTTGTTCGCAGCGCGGTCGACGAGGGAGACTTCCTCGACGACCATATCGACGAGCCGGTGGACACCAGCGTTGGGGTCTTCGGGCGCGCTCAAGCGGGAACCTCCTGAGCTGCAGAGTCTGCGGCGGTCGAATCGGGGACGTTCGGGGGCTTGCTCGGCTCCGGATGACGGCGGGCGGAACCCCCAATCGAGAAGCCGGTGAGCGTTCCGTCCTTCACTTGGCCCCAGAGCTCATCGGAGATGACATGCACGCCGAGGAGCCAGGTGCCCTTTCGCACGGTCACGCCGCCGAGGTCGAAGTCCGTGGGCGCGAGGTAGCTCTCGAGCACCTTGACCTGATCGTTGACGCGCATGCGGTGCATCAAGCCGAGGCCGCCGAACTCCTCCATGAAGCGGTGCGCTGCCTGGCGGATCTCGTCGGCCGAGTAGATGTCGCCCTGGGCATCCACGACCTCGGGCTCGAGGACGATGCCGAACACGAAGCGCTCGTCGTCCGGGTCCGTGCCTTTGAGGAGCGCGGTCGTGCGCGTGAACGGTTCTCCCTCGCACTTCGCCACGAGCTCGAACTCTTCGCTCTTGCGTACGGGGTAGTTCGCGCAGAACAGGCGCATGGCCTGCTTGACGCCGCCCCGTCCGGAAGCCTCGCGCACTTTGAGCTTGAAGACGTGCCCGACCTTCTTGAACGCAGCGACATTCTCCGGGCTATTGTTGAGCACCGCGATGAACTTCCCGCGAATGCCCTTGAGCACGCCGATGAACTCGTCGAGGTCGATGACGGAGTCCTTGTCGAACCACTCTCCGGGATACGGCGGATCGATGAAGAAGAACGTGTCAGGGCCATCGAGCTTCCCGATGGTCTTGCGGTAGTCCTGGCGCAGGATGGTCACGTCGCGCAGCCGCTCGGCGGCCTTCAGGTACTTCTCCGGGTTGGTGGTGGACCCGAGGTGCTGGCGCGCCGGGTGGGTGCCATCCGGACGGCAGTCCCGCGCGTGGGTGCGCACGAACACGAGCTTGTAGAATCGCGCCAGGTCGTCCTTGGGCTCGAGGTCACGGGCCTTGGCGAAGGTCTCCTCGGTCACCTCCCACGGGAAGCGATCGGCGAGCTCGGCCACGCGCTCGGCGGTCATTGCCTTGATGGACCGGTGGAGGAACACGACGTCAGGGTCGAGGTCGGCGAGTACTTCCTTCTCGGAGGGGTCCTTGGCGTGCAGCAACGCGGCGGCGCCGGCGAACGGCTCGACGTAGACCTTGTGCTCCGGGATCAGCGGAAGGAGACGTTTGGCGTAGTGGAACGAGCCGCCGAACGTTCCGAAGGGCTGCGCCTTCTCCAACTCGCTGACAGCGGCATCGTCACCAGATTGGTTTGATGACGAAGCGAGTCCGTTGGCTATTTCGATATCGGAATAGGCAGGCACTGACAGAGATGTCGCTCGATTGGGCTCCTCGACCTCCCATCCGTCATCCCTCAGCCCGTCGAGGCTCTTGCGAGCGATCGCGTAGTTCGAGATGAGCAGCTGGGTAAGAATCGAGGGACCGCCCACCCCACGCATCGAACCGATGCTCCGGCGCGTGCGAATGCGCTTGATCTCGAAGCCCGCCTCCTTGACCAGCCGGGGAAGCTCGCCCCGAATCCCGTAGGTCACGAGGAATTTGCCGTCGAGCTTGCAGAGCAGGTCGCAGAACGCTGCCTCGTCGAATGCGTCCTCGCCGACGTCAACGTTGTAGCCGGCGTAGGGAGGGTCGAGGAAGTGGACCGCGTCCTTGGCGTCGTGCTTCTCAACGATCGGCCGGTAGT
>JAJZQG010000205.1 GCA_021847645.1 Myxococcales bacterium | reverse complement strand
CGCGGCGTTGCGCGCCGGTGCCGACGACTTCCTGTTCAAGTCCAGGCTCGCGCCCGACGAGCTCGTGGCTCGCGTGGAAGCGATCCTGCGCCGCGGCCGAACCGCGCGAACTTCCTGCTCCTGGGGCGACCTGGATGTCGATCTGGCCGCCGGACGCGCCACGGTGCGCGGCGAGACGGTAGCCCTGACACCCACTCAGCTGCGACTCGTCATCGCGCTGGTCCTCCGTGCGCCCGAGGCCGTCGCCCGCGACGATCTGGCGGCAATCGGCTGGTCAGGCGGTCCCTCGCCGTCCCGTGGCTCCTTCGACAACCAGATCCTGGCCCTTCGCCGGGTGCTCGAGCCGTTCGGCCTGGGCTCGTCCTGCACTGACACCGCGTACTTCGGGCTTATTCGCTTGGACGCGAGCGCCATCGCAACAAGCATGTAGCGCGCGCTCACGACCGGCCGACACGTCCCTGGCCCATGCGCGGTGCCAACAGGTCGTCCGGCAACGTGAGAGTCTCGTCCACGGCGAAGCGATCGTCAGGGCGGTCCTCGACGGCCACGCTGGCGCGGAAGCGCTGCATTCCGCCCACGATCTTGCGCCGGACGAGACGCTGCTGCATCAGATTGAGCGGCACGAAGGCCAGCGATTGGATCCAGCTCGAGCGTCGACGGATCGTGAACCGATCCCACACCGCCCCGGGTGCGTAGAACCGCTTCCAGGCGCGGACCCAGCCTTCCCGAAGCTCTTCGCGGCTCATGCGGGCTGGCTCGAAGTACGGAGAGCCCGCGTCGTGGTCGCGCCGCAACCACCATCGCGGATCGGTCAGGCGTCCCTCGGCGCGCAGACGCCGGTACAGGGCCGTGCCCGGGTAGGGCGTCAGGAGGGCGAACGAGGCCAGGGTGAGCTGCATCCGTATAGCCAGCTCCACGGTCCGGTCGAAGCACTCCTTGTCATCGGTGTCGAAGCCGAACACGAAGCTGCCCCAGGTGGAGATTCCGTGCTCGTGGAGCATCTGCACGACGTCCAGGTACTGGGAGGGCTTGTTCTGCGGCTTGCCGGCATGTCGCACGGTGCGCTCGTCCACGCTCTCGAAGCCGATGAACAGGGCCTTGCAGCCACTGTTGGCCATCAGCTCGACATTGTCCAGATGCCTGACGGCGGCCAGCGAGCATTGGCCGATCCAGTGCTTCTGCAGGGGAGCCATGCGACCCAACAGCTCTCTTGCGTAACGCCGGTGAATCATCACGTTGTCGTCGGCGAACAGGACCAGCTTGCCCAGGGTCCGGAGCTCGGCCAGCACGTCGTCGACCGGTCGGAAGCGCATGGTGGTGCCGTTGGCGGTGGAGACGCTGCAGAACTCGCACGGGTAGGGGCAGCCGCGCATGGTCTGCACGACCTGAAAGGGAACGTACTTCCTCGAACGAAACAGGTCCCGCCGCGGCCAGGGACGGCCTCCGAGCTCCGGCAGCGGCGTGCGATAAACGCGCTTCATCGCCCCTCGCTTGAAGTCGGCCAGCAGCAAGGGCCACGCGTCCTCGGCCTCGGACAGCACCAGCGCATCGGCAAACTGAATGGCTTCTTCCGGCACCGCGGTGGCGTGCATGCCGCCGAGCACCACGGGCACCCCGCGAGCGCGGTAGGCCCGAGCGATCTCGTAGGCGCGTCGCGCGGTCTTGCTGTCGACGCTGATGCCCACCAGATCCACGGCCTTCACGTGCCGTTGGAGGTCGAACGGTCCGAGGATCTCGTCGGTATAGACGATCTCGTCATCGGGAGGCGTGAGAGCCGCGAGCACGCCGAGGCCGAGGCGCGGCAGCACGGCGGAGTCTTCGTTCGCGGGAGCGATGAGCTCGATTTGCATGAGAGGTCGAGAGCTAGGATGCCCCAATCTGGCAGGGCTGGCCAGGTGGCCGGCTCGGTTCATGACGGGTTGTTGACACACCGCAGTCGCCCGATCCGCAAGACGGGTGGGCACGTTGCCGGCGCGAGCGAAAACGGATACCTTCGCCCCACCATGGCACGAACCGCGTCCGTCATTCTCGCGCTCCCCCTCTTCCTTCTATCGACCTCGGCGGCAGCGGCAGACTACGTGGTCGCGCCCGACGGCGATGACGCCGCGACGGGCACGGTCGGCGCGCCGTTTCGCACGATCGCGCACGCCCTGGCCGTCGCCGGGAATGGCGACTCGGTCCAGATCCGCGCGGGCACCTACCGGCTCATGGACGAGCAACCCGAATCGTCTCAGATCACCGTCGCCGGCGCGACAGAGTCGAGCCATCTGACCATCGAGGCCTACCAGGGAGAGCACGTCGTCATCCTCGGGTCGCTGAGCACGCAGGGCAGGAGTTGGGAAGCGTACCCCGGTGGGCTCTATCGCGTGGCGGTGGACGACTTGCCGCACGATCCCACGGGCATGTTCCTGGGCGACGAGCGCATCGAGCACGTGATGAAAGACGTCTCAGGAACCCGCTCCCATGCCGACGTGGCGGACCTGAGCCAAAGCGGTCAGTGGACCAAGGCAGACGCTTCCGGGATCGGGTGTCCCGCGGACAACGGGGGGTGCTACGTGTATCTGTTTCCGGCGGCGGGGCAGGATCCCAATAGCCAAGCGTACGAGCTGTCGCAGCGCGGTCTCTTTCACACCACAGGCGACGTTTCCTACATGGCAGTCCGAGGTCTCACGGTCCTCTATACCCAAGACGCGGCGTTCTCGTTCGAGGGCGGACGAGGTCAGCTGATAGAGGGCAATGTGCTCGGGCACAACTCGAATGGCAACGACAACGCCTACTCGATATTCGTGTCCTATGGCGGCGGCGTGACCGTGCGGAACAACGTGGCATTCGACTCGCGCTACTGGGGCGGCACGCCAAACTCCAAGGGAATCACGCTCATGGACATGGACCCGAACGACCCTTCCGTGATCGAAGGAAACGAAATCTACGACATCATCGGCCAAGGCGTCGCGAGCAAGGATGGGGTTGCCAACGTGGTCGTCCGCGGCAACTACCTGCACGACGTGGGCGAGTGCGTGCAGCCAGCCGGCCCGCGGTGTCACTGGACCAAGCCCAACTGCGTGCAAGGCGACCCGGAGTATTTCCCCGGGGGCGGCTGGGAGATCCACGAGAACGCGTTCGTGCGCTGCGGCTACGGCGTCAGCATGATGACGCAGTCGGAGACTGGCGAGCCGAGCGTCGACAACCGAATCTACAACAACGTCTTCTACCATAGCGTCACCGCCGCGGTGGACGTGAGGCTCGTGAATACGGGCACCGTCGTGCTCAACAACATCTTCCTGTCGAATCCACGGGCCCTGTTCCTGGACAACGGCGGCTCCGGCACGGCCGTGCAGGTGAGCGCTTTCCTGCCGGTGTTCACGTCGCATCACAACCTGTTCTTCGCCAACGATGCAGACTACCTGCTCCGGCCGGACTGGGGCGGCTCCGGCGGGACGGGCACGGCCTTCACTCTCGCGGAGATGGTATCAAGCTACTCCATCGAGCCGGGGTCTGTGTCCGCCGACCCGCTCGTGGTCGACCCGTCCACGCCCGACTTTCACTTGCAGGACGGGTCGCCTGCGGCCAATGCCGGGGACGGGTCGGTCTACGGCACAGCGACCGTGGACATCGGGATGTACCCCCAACCGGACGGGGCGGGCGGGACCGGGGGCGCAGGCGGAAGCGCAGACGGAACCGCGGGCGGAGGCGCTGCTGGGTCGGCAGGCAGCAGCATGGGCGGATCGGCAGGCACGGCCGGCGTCCCGGGAGCGTCGATGACCCCAGACGGTGCGAACGACGGTGGATGCGGCTGCCATGCGGCAGACCGTCGGTCGAGCGAGACGGGCGTCCTGCTCCTGGTGTGCGCGGCCTTCTTGGCGGGCCGCGGTCGACGACAAGACGGTTGACAAGACGGTTGCGCAATCAAGACGCTGACGGAGGCCATGACTCCCGCGCAACCGTTGCCATGGCGCGGCGCCGCTCGTATCATCCAAGGCCGCGGGCGGGAGCAACACGCACAGGAACCTGCCGCACCACACCATCCCCTTCTGCCTAGGATCGTCATCATGCGCTGGTTCAAGAACACGACGTGGATCGCTGCCGCTTCCCTGCTCGCCGTCGCTGGCTGCTCCAAGACCGGCGCGGACAAGCCCCGGCAGGAGGAGCCCGTTCAGACAAAGCCCGCCGCCGTCTCCGCGTCGGGCTCGGTCGCCCAGCCTCCCATGCAGGTGGGTCGCGCGCTCAAGGAGCTCAACGAGATCCAGCTGTCCAAGCGCCTGCGCGACAACGGCTGGATCGTCGACCACTCCGCCGAGCAGGACACCGGCAGCGTCCGCAAGATCACCGTCAACGCCCATCGAGACGATCTGCGCGCCGAGGTGACGCTGTCCGAGTATCGCCTGCCCGAAGAGCGCGAGCGGG
Organism: Myxococcales bacterium; assembly: GCA_021847645.1. Taxonomy (GTDB): domain Bacteria; phylum Myxococcota_A; class Polyangia; order Polyangiales; family Polyangiaceae; genus JAJZQG01. Next base: position 11,609 of record JAJZQG010000205.1, on the reverse strand, counting down.
CCGCCACGGCCGCCAAGGCCGACACCGAGCACCAGTCGATCGTCGAGGGCAGCTACATCCTGCAGGTGCAGGTCCGAAACGGCGAGCAGCCGGCGCAAGAAGAGCAGTCCCGACTCTTCGGCACCATCGTCGGCTCCTGAGGCCGAGAGCCGTTGTGACCATGATTGCGCCTCATCCCGCGGCGCGCTGGCGCGGGGGCACGAGCCCTGCCCCTCGCGTCGCCAGCAGGCTGCCAAACCCGGTGAGCCCTACCAGAATCGTGGCCAGCGAGCCCAGGTAGGGCAGCCACCCGATCAGCAGGAACAACGCGCATCCCACGCCGAGGTGCACATACGGATTCGCCGTGCGGTGGCGCAGCAGCGCGGCGCCCAGCACCGTCAAGGCGGCGCAGACTCCCACGTAGGCCACGATGGCGGCCAGCAGCGCGGTCACGACGGCGAACGGAATGCCGACGAACGTGACGATCAGCGCGACGATCGCGGCCGACGTGACCAGCAAGCCGACCAGCCCGAGAGCCAGGGACTTCATCGGCCTGGCCGCGATCTCGCCCTGCAACGCCTGCATCCGATCGCCGGCCAACGCCAGGAAGATCGCGCCGAAGATGAACAGCAGCGCCGTGCGCGTCATCGACGAGCCGATGTCGTGCAGTAGCCCTCGCACCGTCCAGCCTTCCTCCCGGTCGGTATCGAGCTTCACGTTGATTCGACCGTGCTTTCCCTGCTGGGTGACGCCGCGGATGTCTGCCTCCTTGCCACGGTGCAGCACGCCCCCCACCACGCCCACGTCGCCGTCCACGCGCGCGCCGTCGTCCACGGTGAGCGCTCCGCCCACGGTCGTCGCGTCTCCGCGCACCCGAGCGCCCGGATAGATGTGCGCGGCACCGCCCACCACCGTCACATCGCCCGTCGCCTCGCCGAAAACATCCGCGTTGCCGCCGAATACCACGACATCGTGGACGACCTCGCCCTTCTCGACACGCACGCTGCCTCCGGTGATGACGCGGTCGGGCTCCTTGGCCTCGGGCTCGCTCTCGCCTTTCGTCTCGGGTGCCGAGGCGGCAGCAGGCGCGGGCTGCGCGGATGCGGGCGCGGGCGGACCGGCCGAGGCACCCGCGGCCGGCGGCGCGGACAACTCCGGCGCAATCGACACCAGTACCCCGTCGCGCGTTGCAACGTAGTCCCGGTCGGACAGCAGCAGACCGAGCACCTTCGCCGCCGGCTGCTTGGTTACATGCAAGTCGACCTCGTCGGACGGCACTCCCTGCACCACGACGCTCCAGCCCGCGGCGTCGGCAATCTTGCGGATGGCCTCGTCGCGCGGCAGCTTGCGGGCGTCGAGCGAAACCGGTGTGTCGGCGTCGGGCCAGGTGCCTTGCAGCCGAACTGCGCCGAAGGCTCCTTGGGCCAGGAGCAGCAGCGCCAGAATCGTTGCGAGCCAGGTGACGGCGCGCATCAGCCACCTCCCCTTTGGGCCGCACGAGCCAGCGAGGTGCGCGGCAGTGTCCGCGCGATCGCCAGCCCGGCCAGGAACAGGACCACGATCGACAGCAGCGAGGCCAGCCACAACGAAGGACCAATGGCGTCCGAGCCGGCTCGCGCGATCGCCGCGGCCGCTCGAACGACGGGAGGCGCCGCCGCCACAAGGCCCGACCACAGCCTGGCGATGCGCAAAGGGGCATTGCTCAGCGCGGGCAGCGCACCCACCGCGGCCAGCACGAGCGCAACGAGCAGCGCGCGCACCGGCAGCGGCGGCCGGACCGCTTGCGCCACGACCTGGCCGGCCCTCGCTTCGTCGTGCCATTGGACCAACACCTGCCCCGCATCCAGCGAGAGCATCGCCGCATCCCCCACTCGCTTCATGCACGACTCGCACTCGGCCAGATGCTCCAGCACGACGGCCGGCAGCAGGTGATCCTGGCCGTCCGCCGCCACCGTCGCAGCCAGATCACTGATGTGACCGTCGTGCTCGCGGACGAGATCCAACGCCAGCTTCTCGTCGGTCTTCATGGGCTCTTCGACTCCTCGTGCATGGCTTCGGCAATACTGCGCCGTCCTCGGGCAATCCAGGTCGCCACGGTACCAAGCGGAACCCCGAGGCGCTGGGACACTTCCTGATATCCGAGACCCTCGACATGAAACAACAGCAACGCCTGCCTGGGCCCTTGCGCCAACGACTCGATGGCCTGGCGGACCCGCGCACGCGTCTGGGCGTGATCCAACTGCTCGTCCGCGCTTGGCGAGGGGTCGGCAACGCTATCCAGCACCGACGGCACCGGCGAGCCGTCGTGGTCCGCCGGCGCGGCCGACGGCACAACGCGTTGCGCAAGGCGTCGCCTCGAACGAAGGTGGTCGATGGCCACATGGCGTGCGATCCCCAGCAACCAGGGACGCAGGGCCTCGCCGGGGCGGAGCCGCGATCGCCCTTCGAGCGCCCTTCGAAGCGTCTCGTGCGTGCAGTCCTCGACGTCGGCATGGTCGCGACCCAACCCGAGCACACAGGCCACGGCAGCGCGCACGGCGGGGCGCAATGCTGCCGTCTCCTCCTCGACAGAGAAGGGCGCAGCGCCCGCCACGAGGGGATCGCTACCGGGGACCGTTGCCATCTGTGCGTAGAGCATCCTCGCCCGGATCCCTTCGATCCGGGGAGAGGATTAATTTCGACGGGCCGCTGCCGGGCAGGCAGGTGGGCTCCCGATGCGCGGAGGGCGCGGGTCAGGCGGGCGGGGAATCGGTGTCGGACTGATGTCGCGACGCGACGGGCAGGGTGACGCGGAACGTGGTGCCTTCGCCCGGAGCGGAGCGCACTTCCACGGTCCCGCCGTGGGAGCGGATGATCCCCTGCACGGCCGCCAACCCCAACCCGCGGCCCGTGAACTTGGTGGTGAAGAACGGCTCGAAGATCCGGGCCCGGGTCTTGTCGTCCATGCCCACGCCCGTGTCGCTGACCTGCAGGAACACGCGCGGCCCGCCGGGCTCGCCCGATGGATGCTCGACCAGCCCGGTGCGGATCGCAATCGAGCCTCGCCCGTCGACCAGCGCGTCGCACGCATTTTTCAGCAGGTTCATCACGACCTGCCCGAGCTGCGTGCCATCGCCGTCCACCGCGGGGAGGCCGGGCGCCAGCTCGCAGATGAGCTGGGCCTGCCGGGGCACCGAGAGCTGCAGCAGGCCGGCGATTTCGGTGACGAGGTCATTGAGGGACAATCGCTGGACCACAAAGCGCCCCTTGCCGGCGCAGGCGAGCATCTGGGAGGTGAGGTCGGCGGCGCGTTGAGCCGCCGCCCGGATGTTGTCCAGCTGCGCACGGGCAGCGGACGACGGTCCGATATGCAGCGAGGCGAGCTCCGCATTGCCCAGGATCGCCACGAGCAGGTTGTTGAAGTCGTGCGCAATTCCGCCCGCCAGCACGCCGAGGCTCTCGAGCCTCTGACTTTCGGCGAGGTTCGCCTCGAATGCCCGCTTCGCTTCCTCAGTCCGCTTCTGCTCGGTGATGTCCAGGATCAGAGACTGCGTGGATATGGATCCGTCGGCGTGGTGGATAGGCGTGTTGACGCAGTAGTACCATCTATCGTCGAGCGGGCTCTGCACCTCGAATCGGACGATCTCTCCGCGGGACACCCGGAGGTCGGCACACCATGGGCAGCGGTCGTCCCTGCCATGCAGTACCCTGTAGCACCGCTGGCCCACCGCGGGCCCACCCCAGCGCTCCTGCGCCCTGGCGTTGGCGAATTGCACGCGGTGGTCGGAGGAGCATATGCAGATCAGGCCGTCGAATCCCTCGACGATGGCGCGGTATCGGGCCTCGCTCTCGCGCACCGCCAGCGCCGCATGCTGATGCGCCAGGAACGAGCCGAGCATGGAGGCGACCGTGCGCAGCGCACGGATGTCGTCGTCGGGCCACACGCGCTCGGCGAAGCAATCGATGAGCCCGATGAAGCCCCAGAACCTGCGCTGGACCTGGATGGGGACAAACACGACGGACTGCACGCCTTGCGCCTCGAGGATGTCGCGCTCGGGGTGATCGAGCTTGCGTACCAACGACTTGAACAGCTCGCCGCCGGACAAGGGAGCCAGCAGGCTGGGGGCGCCGACCGCGTAGGGAATCCGCTGGAAAGCGGGATTGCCCATCTGTGGCTCCATGCCCTCCACGATCGATTCGGCCACCGGATCCATGCAGAGCCCCAACGCCTCGTCCTCGACGTTCTGCACCACGTAGGCCCGATTGACCCCGGTCACCCGCAGCAGGGCGTCGAGCACGCCCTGGAACGCAGCAGACGGCTCGGTTGTCTGGACCAGGCACGCAGCGCACGCCGCAATCGCATCCGCATAGCGGGAACGACGCTCGGACGACGCCTGGGCGTCGAGCAGGAAAGCGGCGCGGGCAGCCTGGGCGACGACGACCTCGACGGCGCTCAGCTCGCTATCGCTGAATCGATCGCGTTGACGCGAGGCCAGGTGGATCGTGCCGAATTGGCAGCCCTGGTGCTCCACCCGATAGACCGCGACGACGCGCAGTCCTTCAGCCAGGCAGCGGGCGCGACGGTCCAGGTCGGGGGGCAGGCCGGTCACGTACGGAACGCTCTGCGTGATGGCAGCGAGGACCGGCGAGTCTTGCGCGAAGCTGCGGGCGCCGTCGAGGAACGAGTCGCCCAGGCCCCGTTGGTGCACGAGCCCCAGCGCGCCGGTCGGGCTCATCAGCTGATAGGCCGCGCCGCATTCGGCGCCCGACAACTCCATCGCCACGTCCGCGCAGGCGCGGAGCATCTCGTGGATGGACGCAGCCGACGCCAGCGTGAGAGCGAGCTCGCGCTGCGCCTGGAGCAATCGGGCGGACGAGGAGTCCGGCATGCTCCAGCTGTATACGGCCGGCAGCTCCGGGGCAAGGGCTTGGCACGGCAAGCGTACGTCGCGGAGTCAATCGATCCGATATCGTGCTAGGCGGAGAATGACATGCGGGCGTGGATGGCGGCAGCGTCGTCCATCATCTCGCGAAGCGCCTCCCGAAGAGGCTTGATCTCTTTGATCAGCCCGATGCCTTGGGAGCACGATATGGTGCCCGCGGCCAGATCACCGGTCTCGTACATGCGCCGAGCGGCCTCCCCCGACACCAGCGGATACAGCTCCTCGATGCCGCCTTGCCGGGCCTCGACCTCGGCGGCCTTGCGCGCCGGCTCGTTCATCCAGATCCGATGCGCGAACCCCACCGAGCGCATGATGACGTCCGTGTCGAGCTCCGTGGCTTGCAATAGCGCCTTCTTCAGATTCGGATGGATCGGACACTCCTCGGTCAGCATCAGCCGCGTCCCCACGATCGCGCCGGCCGCCCCCAGGCTCAGCACCGCCAGCAGCGTGCGCCCGTCCACCACGCCGCCTCCCCCCACCACCGGAATCTTGACCGCATCGACCGTCGAGGGCACCAGCACCAGCGTGGTGACATTCAGATTGCCCGTGGCGCCCCCGTTCTCGAAGCCGACCACGGTGACCGCATCGGCCCCCAACTTCTCGGCCTTTTGCGCGTAGCGCACGCCCACGCACTTGTGCAGCCAGATCATTCCGTGGTGCTTGATGCGGGCGACCAGGTCTGCGGGCGGCGAGAAGCCGGAGGTCTCGACGATGCGCACGCCCTCCTCCGCCATGATGTCGAGGTATCTGAAGTTGTCGAGCTTCTGCATCATGGGGAACAGGTTGATGTTCACCGCAAAAGGCTTGTCGGTCGTGTCCTTGACGGCCTTGATGTCGTCGCGGAACAGCTTTTCGTCCTTGTAGATGGCAGAAGCGATGATGCCGAGCGCACCGGCGTTGGAGATGGCGGACACGAAGGGCGCGGTCGACAGATCCATCATGGTGCCCCCCAGGATGGGAAGCTCGATACCCAGCAACTCGGTCAACCTGGTCTTGAACATGGGCTCCTCCGCTCGCTGCGCGCGGACGGCTGCCGCGCCTTGGTCGGTCGGTCGCAGCCTACTTCTCCTGCGGGCGCTGCGTCTAGCGCGCCGTGAGTCCTGGCTCCGCGCGCCCCTATCCGCTATAGGGGAGAAGCGATGACCCCTTCTTCGCCGGCACCAGCATCGGGCCGCGTGCAGCAGGTCCCGCGCTTGGGGCGGCTGCTCATCGGCCAGGGCATTCTGTTCCTGCTCTGGGCCGCCTTCTGCCTCTTCGCCATTGCCGTCGGCGTGCTCAACGCCCGCCTGGGCAGCGCCACCAAGAACGAAGACCTTGTCGTGCTCATCGCCTACGGCGCGTTCTGCATCTCCGCCCTGCCGGTCGGCATCCTTCAGATCACGGCCGGCGCCGGCCTGCTCCACGGCAACGGCCGCGCCCTGGCGCTGGTGGCGCTCTGGACCGGAGTCGCCTCGTTGTTCCTCGGCGCCGTCTTGTGCCTGCCCACGGGCGTCGCACTGCTCATCCACGGCATGATGGTGCTCACCGACCCCGACGTGAAAGCCAGCCTCGCTTGAGCGCCCGCCCACGGCCTGCCGGCGTCCCACGCACAGCGGCGCCCGTGCTAGCCTCCGCCCATGCACGGCGTGGCTGGCGCACTGCTCAGCATGGTGTTCTTCGCGGTGGTGGCCGGCGTGCCCCTGATCGTCATCGCCGCGGTCGCCGTGTTCGTCCTTCGCGCGCAACGGCGCCGCGAGGAGCTGTGGGCGAACGTTGCCCACCGCTTTTCTCTTCAGGTCCACGGCTCCCGCATGTGGGGCCTGGTCGACGGGCAGCCCGTGCAAGTCGTCCGGGAGCTGCGCGGCGGTGGCAAGCAGCGCGTCCCGTGGACCGTCGTATCCTGCGTGGTCTCGCCGCCGCTCGACCTGGGCTTGTGCGTGACTCCTCAAGGCACGCTGTCGCCCTTGTGGAACTCGCTCACCGGCCAGGTCGACCTGCCCGTCGGCGACCCGGCGTTCGACGATGCGTTCGTGGTGCGCGGCGACGAGCACGGGCGGGTGCACGTGCTGCTCGATCCGGCGCTGCGCGGGCTGCTGCTGTCGGCACTCCGCCATGGGACCACGATGACCCTGGGGGACGCCGGCCTGAAGATCGAGCAGCGGGGAGACGTGACGGACGCCTCGTGGCTGGAGTGGGCGCTGCGGGTGGCGGCGCAGACGGGCCTGGCCATGGAGCGGGCGAGGTGGAACGTTCCTGCGGCCACGCCGCTGATGGTGTATCGGGCTGCGTGGGACGATTTCGCGCGGGCGCGGGGCTTGCGCGGCATGAGCACGCCGCTGTGCATGTGGGGCATGCTCGGTACCCGTGAGGTCCGGGTCTATGCCGTTCGCGTGGCGGAGCTTGCGTATCAGCTCGAAATCTTCGTGCGCTACCCGGATCGCCTCGGCCTCGACCTGCTAGTCCGGCCGAATGCCACCTTCGACTCGCTGTCCGTGATCCTGGGCGGGCAGGATGTGCGCGTGGGCGACCCGGTGTTCGATCCCGCGTTCCGCGTGAAGGCCGCGCGAGCCGACCGGGTGCCGGCGGTGCTCGATCCCGCCGTGCGCGACAAGATGATTCGGCTGCACGGCGTGTGCAGCTCCCTCGAGGTGCGCGACGATGGCGTGGCGCTGCGAACGACGCAGATCCCGTTGCGACCCGACGACGCCCTGGCCTTGCTGGGAGAAGCGTCGTCGCTGGCTGATCGGGTCTGGAACAACGCGCGGCGCTTGCTTTCCGTCGGGACCGGCGCCTATCGATGATTCGCCCGCGGGGCTATCCTCAGGGCAGCTCCATCTTCCCCGCGTCGACCAGCGCCGTCTGCGTGAGGGTCAAACTATCGACCACCGTGGCGTCCGTCATGTTGCCCTTGTCGTCGCGAAGCGGCTTGATGCGCGGGGACACGAAGGCAAAGCGCGACGGCGTTCCGAGGGCCTTGGCGCGGCGTACCGAGCTGTCGCGCCAGGCGGGAATCACTTGCGTGGCGTATCGCTCGAGCAGCTCCTTGCCCTTGGCGTGGTCGCCCTCGGCCTCGATCCGCATGACCTCGGCGAGAAGCTCGCCTACCGCCTTGCGCCAAAGGTCGTAGTCCACCACGGGCAGGTACACGTCGCCGTTGCGCTGGACTTCCCGGACCGCGCCCTTGTCCATCGCATAGCGCACGATGAGCGAGGCCGCCCGCAGGTGGTCATTCCCGATCGTGGGACCGGGCGATCGCAGGCGGAACAGGAACTGGGCCGGATAGGTCTGCGCCATCATCCGCGCACAGCCGACGTCGGGCAGCAGCCCCAGCTCCACGACCTTGGGGTCCCACGCGAGCAACAGCGCCACCAGGTCCGCCCGCGCCTCCTCGAGCGCGGCGCCCGCGTCGCGCAGCGCCCCCCGGGGATCCTGCGGGAGAGACGGGCTCAGTCGCCCCGAACCGTGGCCCGTAATCTCGTGCAGCATGACCATCGCCTCGCGCACCGACGGCGCACAGCGGCGAATCTCCGGTGCGATGCCCGGATCGTCGGTGAACGAGCTGACCAACGCTGTCGTGTACACGTCCGAGACCGCATCGTTGATGGTCGTCAGCAGGAAGCTCTTCGAGCCGTCGCGCTGGCGGATGGCCTGGTCGTTGGGCAGGTTGATGCCGGCCGGCGAGATCGGCCCGGCGCCGCCGGTCAGGGTCAGCGGGACGACCGCATTGGCCACCGGCGGGGGGAACTGCGTGCGCTTGTAGGCATCGGGCCAGGGCAATCGCTGCTCGAAGTACGGCGCCTCGGCCGCGACCTTCTTCATCAGCGCCGTGCGCTTGGGGTCCGGCGTGAACACGGCCCCTTCGAACTCGCCGTGCACACCCCTCGGATCCCCGTGGGTCTCGATGAAGCCAATCACCGCATCGACCGCCGGGTCGTCTTTCACCCATGCCTTGTTGTAGCGCGCGAAGTGCTCGGGCTCGCCGGTCTGAAAGAAGCGGATCAGCTCTTGGAGCGCGCTCCGCTGCTTGTCGCCCGAAAGGGGCAGCGCGTGCTGCAACGCCTCGACGATCCTTCCGAGCTCCGCGGCATACAGCCCGGGGGGCGTGGTGCGATAGACCTCCTCGACGAGCCGATCTCCCTTCTTGACGACGCGGGAGTTGAGCGGGTGCTTCTCGGAATAGCCTGCCAGATCCCGCAGCGTGACTCCCTCGTAATAGGTGTCGGCAGAGGCGGTAATCGGATCCTGGCCCTGCGGCGGATTCCTCGATACGGCAAAGGGCTCGAATGCGGGGTCGAACAGCACCCGCTGCAAGGACGCGAGCAGCTTGTCCAGATCGCTCTCGGAGCCGATGCCGTCGTATTTGGCTCCGGCACGGAACGCCGCTTTCACCGCCGACGCCAGCTCCTCGGGGGCGAGCGGCATCGGCAGCTTGGCCGAGGTTCGTACGTCGTAGATTCCCTTGTTGATCCACACCCGCTTGGCAAACAGCTCGACCTTGGGCCGGCTCGCCGCGTCCACCGCGCCGATCCGCTGCATCACGCCGTCGGCCAACGCTTTGATCGGCAGCCCGAAGCGGCTGCGCTGATCGTAGGTGATCGGATCACCGGCCACGGCAGCCTGCGACAGCCAGTAGGCCAGCATGCGTTCTCGGGGCTGCAGGTCCACGAACACATCCGCGGACAAGGACAGCACCCCCACGTCGTCGACGACCTCGAGCGATGAATCGGCAGGCTGCGGCTCCGGCTTGTCGGCGCACTGCTGCATGGGCGGATGCGCGGGCCGCGGGGGCTCCATGCGGCGCTGCGTGGCGCAGGGGCACGCGGGCGGGGGCGGGCAGGTGCAGGCCGCTACGCCGGCGGCGAGAATCGTCGCCAGCGCGGCGAGCCCTGCTCGGGACAGCGGCAGCGTGCACCGGCGCCGGAGCGGCACGCGGCTGGGAGAATCATGAGATGGCAGGGACGTCATGCGGGCAAACCCCAGCACCGTCGTGCCGCGAACGCAAGAGCGCGCCCAAGCCACGCGCGTCCTTCTCTGCTAGGATGAGGCCATGCGTTCGACTTTCTTCGCTGCTGCTTTGCTGATCGCAACATCAACCCTGGGCGCGCTCGCCATCTCCTGCGGGGGACAGACCGGCAGCTCGCTGTACGATCCTCCTACCCAGCCAGCCAACACCGGGGGCAGCGGCGGAACCACGGGAACCGGCGGTTCCGGTGGTACCCAGCAAGACGCGCAGGCACCGCAAGATGCGTCGCTGGACCAGGCCGTCGGCCCCGACGCCACCGGCGCGTGCATCGAGTTCGGCCAGACGTGCGTTCCGGGCACGCCTTGCTGCAACAACGGCGCGTGCAACCAGCCGGGCAACCTGTGCGGCATGCCCCCTGGCCTGTGTCCCAACTACGGCGCGGCGTGCCAATCCAAGAGCGACTGCTGCCTTCCGCTGAACTGCAGCCCCCAGGGCTACTGCTACTCGGGCCCGCAAGCCTGCCTGCCCCAAGGCCAGCCATGCTCCCAATCGGCAGACTGCTGCACCTCGGATGGGCTTCAATGCCTCGGCGGCTTCTGCCAGCCGGGCCCGTCATGCCTGCCCGATGGTGCCTCTTGCGACCCGTCCGCGCCGCCCTGCTGCGACCAGCTCGTATGCCTTCCCAACGGCCGGTGCGGCACTTCCGCCGTCTGCCCCACCACCGGCAACCCCTGCTACGACTGCATGGCGAGCAACTGCTGCAACGAGTACATCGCCTGCCAGAGCAGTACGGCATGCAAGAACGCGCTCAATTGCATGAGCGGCTGCACGAGCCCGACGTGCGTCCAGCAGTGCATGTCGAGCAACCCGTCCTCCGAAGGCAGCACGCTGATCAACTGCGCGATCAGTCATTGCCAGTCGAGCTGCATCTGACCGCGCGCCGACCGCAGGGATTGCACCGCCGCCGCGATCGCGCGGGCCGACGGTGCCACGACGTGGATCCCCGCGTCCGCCCGCGCCCACGTCGCCACGTCGCCCGCGTCGCACGCGACCACGGGCACTCGGAGCATGCGGGCTTCGCGCACGACGGTGGGCGCGGCCTCTTGGGCCGACGCGTGAATCACCGCCGTCGATGCTGCCATCCACGCGAGCGCTTCGTTGCGATCCACGGCGCCCGTGAAGCGCACGTTGCCCACCAGGTCGAACGCGCGCAGCCGATCGCGCTCCGGCCCGTCGCCCAGCACGCACAAGCGCACGTCGCGGCCGATCAGGTTCGCGGCCTGCACGGCCAGCTCCACGCGCTTGCCCGGTACGAGACGTCCCACGGTCGTGAGCAGGTGCCTTGCGCCGTAGGTGCGACGAAGCTCGGCGGCACGCAGTGAGACGTCGGGCAGGTGAATCGCGCAGGGCTGCACGACGGCGACGCGCTCGACGCGCAAGCGCAGCTCGCGGGGCACGCTGGCGCACAGGTCGTGGAGCAGCGATGCGGCCACGAACCGAATCCGGCTGGCGCGATCGAGCAGACGGCGAAGGACGAGCTCGCGCAGCGCCGCCGGCACGCGACACAGCAGGCGGACATCGGCGCCGTGGGCCACGCACTCCAGCTCGGCATCGGAGCGCGCGCGCAGCGCGATGGGAGCACCGGACGGCACGAGCCAGTGCGCGACGATGAGATCGGGCTGCATCGACGACAGACGATCGGCAGCACGCAGGGCGAACGCGGCGGCACCGGGCGCTCGCCAGGGCGATTGGCGAAGGCGCGAGGC
>JAJZQG010000204.1 GCA_021847645.1 Myxococcales bacterium | reverse complement strand
CACGGTGCCCCAGTCCGAGTTGCCGAACGTCACGCGCACCCGCCGATCCATCTGCGGGACATCGGATTCGAGCCGTCGCGCGGACGCATCGGTGAGCTGCCAGCGCCATGTCGAGGTACCGTCGTTCAACCGCCGGTCCATCGCGCGGGACAATAGCGGGTGCGCCCAGGTGTCCACCCTCGCGCCCTGCGCCGAGTGCACCATGATGCTTGCATTGTGAACGCTCGCGCGCTCAGGCATCAGGTCCGGCGTGTCGACGACGAATCTGCCGGACGGCCCCCCCAGCACGAACCCCGCCAGCAGCTGCTCCACATAGTCGCCTGGCTGCAGCTGGGCCAGGTCCGCGTTGCGTTGCTCGGCGTGCTCCGAATCCTCGGGCTCGATGATTCCGCCGTCGCGCTTGTGCACCCGGCGTCTGAGCACACGGTGCGCCTCGATACCATCGACGGTCGGTCCCACCCATTGCTCGCTTGCGTCGACGTCCGTCGTGCCGGAGAGCCTCCGCACGTCGTGCACAACGTAGTAGATCAATCCCGCCGAGGACACCTCGTAGAGCTCGTCGTGGTCCAACACCAGCAGTGCGGCGTCGGGCATGACGGGATTGGCCCTGTCTGCGGCGACAGCTTTCGCACCGCGGTCGTCCCACGCCCTCAACGCAGCAGCGGACGCTGCGATGTGCAGGTCGAGCGCGTTCGAGATGTCCTTCGGTGCCAGGGGCAAGTCGCGGCTGAGCGCGGCCATGACCTCCTGCGGGCGAGAAGCCACGACCAGGCCGAGCGGTGAGAAGAAGCGTTCGCCCGGCGGCAGGCGGCCGTACAAGCGAAGGGCCGCGGCCGGATCGCCCCGACGCACGACCGACGCGGTCTCCAGGTCGAGACAGGCGTCCGGCGATCCGCGCAGCTCCCGCAAGCGCCGCAACTCCGCGTCGGTGCCCGCCACGTCACCGAGCTCGACGAGCGCCGCGTGGCAATCCAGCGAAGAAGCGTCGAGCCCGCGCGTGCTACAGCGGAATCGCGCCCGCTCGGCGGGTCCCCGATCGCGCACGACACCGTCGAGCGACACAACCGCGGGCGCATCCCCAAGGGATTCTCGCGCCGCCTCGAGGGCGCGCAGGGCCCGATCGCGCAGCCGGGCGCGAGCCGCCGTCGCCGCCTCGAAGATGCTGAGCATGGGGTGCGGCGGGACATTCGTCGTAGGCAAGCCGGCCAGCGCCCCGACACGCGCGTCGGACTGGCCCATTCGCTGGCCTTCGAGCCATGCCCGGCCCACCGCCGATTCCCACGCAACAGGCGTCGCCGCGCAGGCCCTGTCGTACGCATCGCGCATGCGTTCGACGCGCCGTCTGTCCGGAAGCGCGGAATCGGTCGCGAGGGCGCGAGCATAGGTCAACAGCACAGCCGGACCGGCATCGCCGCGCGCAGCCGTGGGTTCGAGAAGGCTGCCGGCAGCGCGGGCGTCGCCCAGCGCCAACAAGGCATTCGCACGCAACAGGAGCGCAGCTTCGCTCGTCGGCGGCCCCGGTGCCAATCGCGGTACGCCGCGCGCACGCGCGGGCGCGCGCTCACCCGCGTTCGGCGCCACCGTGTGCAACGGCAATCCGTCGTCCCCCACCAGCTGCAGGACAATCGAGTCGCCGTCTTCCCGGAGCGCAACACGCACCGTGAGCCGTACGCGCCCGGCCGGCATGTCGAACGCGCCCTCGCGCCTCACCTGGCCTCCGCCCGCGTCGAATCCCCTGGACAGCACCGGCTGCCCGCCGGCCGTCACTTCGGCCGCACTCCTCGACCTCAGCGCGAGCCACACGCGCTGGGGGTGGTCCGAATCGACATCGACCACGATCGCTCTCAACCCCGTACGCGAGCTCGCCGTGGTCAGCGGCAGCTCGCACCCGTCGGCGTCGACCGTCGTCGCAGCTGCACTCCCCTGCCCCGCGGCCGGGGCTGCGGTCGCGGAAGGGATCGGCGCGCCCGGCGTCTCGAGCTGCAGCGGCGAGCTCAACACGGCCAGCCCGTAGGACGCGAGCGGCCCGAAGATCGTCGCACGCCGCACGCAGCCCGTACGTTCGCGCCAGGTGCGAGCCGCTGCAGCGTCGCCGTCATACATCGCCAGGTCGAGCTCGCTGCTTGCGATGGCTGCGCGCATCAGACCGGCCCTCGCCCCGGCCTCGCGCCAAACGACCTCGAGCTTGCCACGAACGATTCCCGTGCCGCCGGGCAGCAGGAAGGCCAATGCGTGCGGAGCGTCGAGATCGGCCATCGGCGGTGACACCCGCGCAACGAGCGCGTCGAGCCCAGCCTCGAGCGCATCCGTGGCTTGCGCAGAATCCGGCTGCCGCGCCGCCTCGGAAACCAACTGCAGATATGCGTCAAGGGCCTCCGACGGCGGAGCGGTCTGCGCGAGGTGCTCGGCGCGCACGAAGTCCTCGGCCAGCAGTGGCGCCGCGGGAGACGGAGATCGGGGCGGCGGCGAACACCCGACAGCGAGCGCTGTGATGAAAGCACCGCACAGCCGATGCGTGCGGCTGAGGGGCGGCAACACGGCGAGCCTCCAGTCCCGCCTGTGGGACGGTCGCATCATGCGCGTTCCCTACCGCAGCTTCACGTCCGAGAAGTTCCAGTACGTGGTTCCCGGCTTCTGCTCATCGCCTTCGTAGACGTCGAAGACGGTCATCGTCGGCTCGATCGGCTCGAAGGTGAGTGTGAACTGAAGCGTTGCGCCGGTGGACACGTTGGTCCTCTGGGGAGACAGCGGAATGCCCTCCACGTGCACCAGCTTGAAACGCTTCTTGTGATCGGCGCGCTGGATGTAGAACGACTCCTTGTTGCCCGGCGGCGACGTGGACACGCTCATGGAGTTGCCCGTGTCGTTCTTGAGCATGATCGTGACCGACGTGGCGTCGGGGCTCACGACAACTTGTTTGATCCGCAGGTAGGTGAGCTTGCCGTCACCTGGCCAATCCATCGTATAGGTGCGCTGCTGCGCGGACGGCTTGGAGGTCTCGACCAGGGGGACCGGATCGGACACCGGCGCGCTCGGGTCGGCGCTGGCGAAGGAGCCCGACGCTTCCGAGCGCTTGCAGCAGCCCTGCAGCCCGAGGAGGGCAACGCAGGCAACGACCGGGAATGTCATGTACATGGTGCGACTCCATCGGCGGGCGTCCCTGCGCCGCGCTCGCACGAAGTCTATCCGGTGGGCACTTGATTGCCTAGCAGCTCGGTTGGAAAGGGGCGCAGCTCCATGGACGGGGATCGGTCGGCGCCGCCTCCCCCAGTGCGCGGCGCCCGGCCCGCTTGCCCACCCGCCCGGCAGCGCCTCGCTCGATTCGTCGAGACGCGTCGTACAAAGGCGGGGTACCCCTTTGGTAAACACACCAACCGGACGACCCGGAAAGGTACCTCGCCATGCAGCCCACATCAGATCCGAGCACCTTGTGGTTGTCCATCGCGCGCGAGGCCTTCGCTCCGGAGCGCAGCGCGGCTGAAGCGGCCGCCGCCCTGGAGCGGCTGGGCCACCAACGGGGCCTGGGCGGGGGCCTCGCGCTGGGGTTGCGAGAGCTGATCTCGTACGCTAGTGCTGTCCCGGATCCGGCGCAGGGCGCGCTGGGGCTGGGCGATGGGGACTACAATGCGCGCGGGCTTCGCCCGTGCTCTTGGTCCTCACTGTACTTCGCTTCGCTCGTACAGTTCGGTTCACGCCGAGGCTGCAGGAGGCCGTCACGATGATTGCGGCCACGGTGCCCTATGGGCTTGCGATGAAGCTGGTGGCGAGCCTGTGCGGCATCGAGGTGAGCGTCAAGGGCGTCGAGCAGATGGTCGAGCGACGAGCCGAGCGCGGCGCCGCAGGTGGCGTACGTGGAGTTGGACGGGGTGGTGCCGGTGACGCGCCAGGAGCTTGGTGACGAGGAGCTCACCGAGCAGAACAAGCAAAGCCGCGAGCAAGCCAAGCAGGACAAGGCGCGGGGAGGCAAAGGCCGGCGGTATCGGATCCTAGGGCGGGAGGTGAAGAACGCAGTGCCGTACGACGGCAAGGATTGCGTGCAGGAGAGCGCCGAGCGCGGCAGCATCCTGAGCAAGACCTATGTGTCATCGCGCTCGGGGCTTACGCGTCAGTAGTGGCACGGTCGAGAGTGCGAACTTCCATGTAACGGGTGCGAGGTTGAAGCTGCAGGGGATGCGCTGGAGCGCTGATGGTGCTGCGCAGATGGCGGCGCTTCGAGCGGACCTGTTCACTGCGCGCGGCCTCGCACGCTCGGCCGTGCTCGTGTTCGTCACTGTACTCGCCAAGGCTCGTACAGTTCGGGTCAACGGCCAGTGGGAACGACGAACACGCCAGATCCTCGCGGCGCAAAGAGCGCATCATCGTCGCTCGAACACGCGCAGCATCGTGATCGTTCGCGTTGGCCTTGACGTGATGGTGGACTTTGACGGCGACGTGGACAGGGACGGCCCATCGTTGACGCTCACATCATCTTCGTCAGCATGGCGACCACGCCTTCCAGCAGCCGGATGCCATCTTCGTATTTCGGTGCGGCCACGAGCTTGCGGAGCTTGAAAACGTCGAGGCAAGCGGCGCACTCCATCGCTTCGCCACGAGCGATCTTGTCGTGCTTGCTGCTGTCCGCTTCCGACCAGCGCCCCGCGCCTTCGGCAATGTTGCGGACGACGGATTCCGCGGCGCGAACGAGTTGGTCGGAGCGATCACCATGGCCCTTGGGCAGCTGCTCGACGATGTCGTAGACGAGGGCGAGGAACTCGATGGCGCGTTGATAGACGTCAAGGCGTTGGAAGCTCAGCATGTCACTGTATCGGCCACCGCCGGCCAGCCGTCGCGGACAAAGTGCGCGCTCGTCAAAGTAGGTCGTCCCGGTCCACGTCGCCCTTGCAGTCAAGGTCTACGCCCACGCCCACGCCCAAGTCAACGTCGACGACAAGCCGGCGGGAGGGCACGCTTGCGCACAGGTGCAGGTGGGGGGAGCGCCGGCGGGACCTCCGAGCCCTGGCTGCGGAACCGCGCCCATGAGAGTCAGCGTCGCGGTCGACGGGTCGAGGTTCGTCTCCGGGTCGACCTCCACGTCCGGATGCCCCTTTGCTGCGTCCTAGTCGCGTATTGCCTGCAGGTCCTTCATGATCGTCGTGCGGCTCGCCACGGCCCCCTCTTGCGATGAAAGGAGCGCCACGTGTTGCTTCTTGGGGCCGAGCAGCTTGCCCGCCACGTCCACGGGTGCGATGCGATGGACGGGGCCTGCTTCGATGGGCATGCGGAGTGCCAGCGTGGTCTTGTCCGGCGACGCGGCGACCACGACGGGACCCACGCGGGCGTGGGCGAGCGGCCACGCGGTGGACCCGAAGAAGCGAGAAATCGAGGGCTCTCGTGTTGGTCCGGGTCTTGCCAGAGGATTGGGCAAGCGGTCCAATCGCACCGCCCCCGCCGGAGGACTCATGGACACGCTCACTCGTTGGACCGGAATCAGCGCTCTCGTCGTGTCGTCCTTTTCGTTTGGCATGTCAGGATGGGCCGCGGGGTGTCACGGCAGGGGCGCGCCTGAAGCTGAACCCAGCGGCGGTGTGGCGTCGGCGGCGCCGCCGGTGGTGGCCGTCCAGAACGCCGTGCCGATCGCGACGGTATCGTCGAGCCCCGCACCAGCAGCGCAGCCCACGGCCGCCGAGGACGCGACGACGGCGAGGGCGAGCGCGCGGCGGGACAGGCCTGCAGAAACGCGCGCGGTGAAGAGCGGAACGCTGCGGGTGAGGCGGCTGGTGGTGCGCGCAAGGTGGCGGCCCACGAGCCCGTCGATCCGGCGAGCAGCTTTGCGCTTGACGGCAGACCGATCGTCGCGTTTGTGGAGATGGAGAATCGCACGCGAGACGACGCGCAGATCGTGATCACGTTCGAGAAGCCCGGTGAGACCGCGGGGCACATCGAGCTGGGCGTGCCGGCGAATCAGGCCAGATGGCGGACCTGGGGAAGGACACAAGGCGTCAAGGACGCGGGCGATTGGGTGGCAGTCGTGCGCACGTCGGATGGCACCGAGCTGGCGCGCGCTCCGTTCGAGGTGACCGAAGGAAGCTGAGGGCTGCCTGTGCGCGAAGGGATGGCGTTCTAGCGCGCAGGACAAGAAGAGACGGTCTTGCCCGGAGGTGTTGATTGGAGCGTTGGAGGGGCCCGCGCGACAAGCTCAGCCGTGAGGAATCGGTGTGCGTCGAGCAGCAGCGGCGGGCGGAGGCAAACGCCGAGGCGCGTCG
Source organism: Myxococcales bacterium (assembly GCA_021847645.1). Lineage (GTDB taxonomy): Bacteria > Myxococcota_A > Polyangia > Polyangiales > Polyangiaceae > JAJZQG01. The sequence goes on along the minus strand of JAJZQG010000204.1, from coordinate 9,845 downwards.
CACGTTCGCTGCTTGATGTGTCGCTGCCACCGAGCAGGTGAACGTGTCCACGCTTATCGAGGAGCAGCCGTCGCAAGCGGCCGAGAGCGTGCCGTCAGAGCGGGCGGAGGTCAGCTGAGGCCTTTCCTACGGCGCGATATCGGAAGCAGTCCGTGGTGTGGTCGTTGACCAGGCCGCAGGCCTGCATGTGCGAATAGCAGACAATGGGACCGAGGAAGCCGAAGCCGCGGCGCTTGAGCTCCTTCGCCAGCGCGGTGGATTCGGCGGTCGACGCCGGGACCTCGCGGATGGTGCCCCATCGATTCTTCCTGGGCTTGCCGTCTACGAAGCTCCAAATGAAGGAGTCGAACGACCCGAACTCCGCCTGCACCCGGAGCATGGCCCGCGCGTTGTCGACCGCGGCCGTGATCTTCCGACGATTGCGCACGATGCTCGCGTCGGCCATCAGGCGCTCGATGTCGCGCTCGCCGTACTGGGCCACGCGCTCGGGATCGAAGCCCGCGAACGCCCTGCGGTACCCCTCGCGCTTTCGCAAGATGGTTATCCACGACAGGCCGGACTGGGCGCTCTCGAGCACCATGAACTCGTAGTGCCTCCGGTCGTCGTGCACCGGAATGCCCCACTCCTCGTCGTGATATCGCACATACAGCGGATCCTGTCCGACCCACGCGCAGCGTCTTGGCTCCATGTTTGCCTCACGACCTTGTCTAGCGCGCTCTCAGAACAGCTTCAATTGGCGGATGGGGTCGTGCCGGTGCCACCTGGGATCCGTGGCCGCAACCGCGTTCCGGGGCAGCCGCGCGAGAAAGGGCGACGGGCCCGCCACGCGCCCGGCGCCGAACAGCGTGCGCTTGGCGGCGTGCGAGAGCACCACGAGACGCCCGGCGCGGGAGGAGCCTTCGCTCCTCCTCGCGGTCCGTCTGCAGCCCGGCAGCCTCGAGCAGAACCAGCCCCCGCTCCACGCCCGTAACGAACACGACCTCGAACTCCCGGCCCTTCGAGGCATGGATCGTCATGACCGCGACCTTCTGCGAGCGCGGATCGCGGGGCTCGTCCTCGCCGATGGCACGGCAGGGGACCCCGGAACGCCCCAAGGCCTCGAGAAGCTCCTCGCGCTGGGCCTTGGTCCGGACCAGCACCGCGATATCGCCGAAGCCCACCTCGGGCTCCTCGGCGTCGCGGCCGCGACCCGTGTCGATCGCCTACAGGCGGGTTCCTCCCACGATTCGCTCGATCCGCACGAGCACCTGCTCGGCTTCCGATGCCGCCGTGGGGCAGGGGATCAGCTCGACCGGACGGCCGTCGTGATTCTATGCGTGGACCGACACCGACCGATACCGCTGTGCCACGCTGGCCGCGATATCAGGGTGCGCCTCGAGCAGCCGCACCGGCTCGAGCACCAGGTCGTCGACGTCGAGCCGCCCAGAATCGGTGCGCAGACGCTCGTAGTCGCGGAGTACCGCCAGCATCTTCGCATCTTCGAGCAACGACGCTTCCGGATCGACCGACTGCTTGGCAAGGCTGATTCGCCGCACCATGAGCTGTGTCGCCGACGCTCGCGTCTAAGCCCCACCGGGGCTCACCCGCAGGCCGCGGCCTGCCTCGGCGTGGCCTCGGGCGGGGTTCGAGCTCGACGGGTTCGGGCGGCAGGGAGAGGACCTGCACGCGGACGCCGTGGGCGGCGATGAGGTCCTTGCGCAGCAGTGCTTCTCGAGCTTGCAAGGTAGGGCTCGGACGACATCTCGAGGGCGGCGCACAGGCGGCGGTGCGAGTAGAAGCTGAGTCCGTCGGGACCAGGTGTTGGCGGTCAGGATGATGGAGCCCTGGCTACGCGCCCAGGATCGACGGTGTGGAGGTTCGTGACGTGGTGGCTTGCAGGGCACATGGCGATGCGTGGGCATCTACGCCCCGAACCGTCGATCAAGCGCGGCACCGGTCGTACACGGCTGACTACTTCACGACCCACAACCAGACTTCGGGGTCTCCATGCTGCGGACGCATCACTGCAGCCAACCATAGCGCCCCGGACGCGTCGACGACGGCCGACAGGGGTTGGGTCACGTCGCAGTTCGATTCGGTGGAAGGTGCCCCTACCCACTCTCTCTGAAGCGTCGCATCGTACAGCGCGGCCCTCGGTCCGAACGCCGACTCCCGCCAGGCCACCCAGAGCTTTCCGCCTCCTGCCGGGCGAACCACCGGAAAATCCGACTCGTCCGTCTGGCCCGACGTTCCGGAGACGTTGACCCCGGTGCCCTGCAGCGCGGGGACGCCGTCCGAGCCGATGGTCACGTTCGCGATGAAGACGTCATTCACCGCGCACGCACACTCGGGGACCATGTGCCACGTCAGGACGGCGTTACCGGCCTCGGTGGGGTGAATCGCCACCCAGCTCGCGTTCTTCTTCGGAGGGACTGGAAGCTCGAAGGTACCGGAGTCGCCTGGCAGGAAGTAGGCGCCCTCGCCTGCTGGCCGCGAAGGGTCTCGCTGGACCTTGGTCCACCGCGCATACCGCCCCCAGGGATCGTCGGTGGTATATGCCGGCTGCGAGAAGAACACGAGCCCGCTGTCCGCACTCAACGCCAGAAACGAGGGGGCCTCGTCGTAGAGCTGAGCCGCGTACATTTCAGTTCCAATCAGGTTCGACACGTCGGGCGCGGGCAGCGCTGCTGAGCCTGCGGGCGGCGGCTGCCACGCGTGCACCCAGTACTCGGTATTGTCATGATTGGAGCGCATGACGACGACCGGCTGCGCCCCCGGCCAGGACGCCGACATGCTCGTGGTGCTCCACCACGAATCAATCAAGTAGGCGCCCGGGCTGGTTGTCGCGCCGTCAATCCGCCAGCCTCGCAAGTTGGCGTCGAGGAAGAGCGCCTGGCCGGACGACGGGTCCGCCGCGCCGCGAACGTTCATACCGTCGCCTGCCTGGTCCTCGAGCACCTCGGGCGCGCCGCCGTTGACGGGATCGCGTTGAAGCCAGAGCTTCTGGTCCTTGGTATAGGCGAGAAGAACCGTCCCGCTCTGGCTCACCACGACAGCGGGTTTCGTCGCGCCGGGAATCTTGAGCGAGGGTTCCGGCCAGACGTGGGTGGGTCCCGCGCCCCCGCCTCCCGTGTCGCCGGTGCCGCCGCCTCCGCCCCCGCTGCCGCCGCCCGTTCCCCCCTGCCCTGGATCCGTCGGAGCACCCTGGCCGCCGCTCGAGCAGGCCATCACAGAAGCTGCAGTCGACGCAATCAACCACGCACGTAGCTTCATCACAAACACCTCGTCCTCGTCTCGCGCTGCCGCAGTTGCTCCCTCACGACCCGTCGCCCGAACCGCCGTTGACCATCTCGTTTGCCAGATCCCCGACCGTCTCCTTCACTTTGTCCTTCACCGCGTCCTTGACCTGGTCCTTCACGAAGTCCTTCACGTTGTCGGCGTCCGGCGGGCTCGTCACCGCTTCGATGCCCTTCTTTACACACTTGACCGCCGTCTCTCCCCCCTTGACTGCGGCTGCGGCGAGGCGCTCGTGCGCCTCCTCGCCCTTCGCCAGATCGCTGTCGCTATCGAGATCGGTCATGTGTTTGTAGGCATCCGCCGTGCGCTTCGCCTCCGCTCCTTGCGCCAGGCTCTTGAGCTCGTGGTAAATCTCCAGGCCGGCCAGCACGGCGGCGACCGCCACGAAAAAGAGCCTGCCGTTCGGGTCTCGGCGCAGCAGCGGATTGCCCCCCGCATACCCCCACGGGTCCGCACCGCCCTCGATCCCGTTCGGATCCGGGCTCAGGAACTCTCCCGTCACCGGGTCGTAGTATCTCGGCCCAGCCACGTACAAACCCGTTTCCGTGTCGTATGGCATCCCGTGCATTCCCACGCTCGGGCCCGTCATGACGACGGGCGCCAATCGCTCGCCGTAGCAGCTCTCGTGGCGTCCCTCGACGTTGCCCGATTCGTCGCTCAGCGCAATGAGCCGTCCGAGCGAGTCCACGTGGGTGAATCGCATCTCCCCGCTCGCGGACACCGCCGCGGTCCACGCAGCCTGCCTGCCGGCATGCACTAAGTTCCATACCTGCCCCGTGGGTTCCACCATTCTGGCGAGCCGATCGCTGTCCGGCAGATAGCCGTATAGCCATGTTCCTGCCGTCGTGACCTTTCTGATCCGACGACCGCTGCCGTCGTAGTCGAACGACGCGACCAACGTGGTGGACCCCGCGGCGCCCGCTCGCACCTCTTTCAGCAAACCGCCGGGCCCCCAGACGTACTCTGCGCGGTCGGCAGGGTTCGTCTTGCTCACCCGACTCGTCCGCCGCCCGAGGTCGTCATAGGTGTAGTCGTAGGTCCCGTCGCTCGACAGCCGCCCGCGAGCATCGCGCGTGTAGCTCTTGCCGTTCGCCGAGGCGCGAGCGCCGGCCTTGTCGTAGGTGTAGCTCTCCCCCGTATCGCTGCAGCCGGCAAGGCGCCCTTGCGCGTCGTACGAATACGTCCTCACCACGCCGTCGAGCGTCATCGTGCTCGGCCGCCCTCCCGCGTCGAACGTCCACGCCTGCTGCAAGCTGCTATTCGGCCCCACCTCGTCCTGCTCGTCCGCGCGCCCCGCTGCGTCATAGTGGACCGTCGTCGCAACTCCGTTTGCGCGGTCGATGCGCGAGGGATTTCTGGTCGCGTCGAGCGTCACCTTCCACAAGTCCTGGTGTGACCCGGCCTGATTGACGATCTGGTGCTCGACGGCCGTAGTCAACCCGTCGTAGTCGGTGTGAATCCAGAAGATGTCCGGATCTGAGGTCAGCTCGAGCACGCCGTACCCGATTCGCGCGCGCCGTATCTCGAACCCTGCCGTCGCGGGCAAGCTGGACGACGGCAGCACGCTCATCGATGACCAGCCCCATCCCGGCTCGAAATGCCGCGTTTCGGTCTGATTCGGGTCGATGAGCTTTGCCACACGCCCGATATGGTCGTATTCGAAGCTCGTCTCCAGGCCCGCCGCCGGACCGCTGAACCACCGCCGCTTCAAGCGCCCCGTCGCGTCGAATTCGTAATGCTCCGTCGAGCCGTCGGAGGTCGACCTCGACGCCTTCCGGCCCTGGCTGTCGAACACCTGCTGCACGTCACCTTCGCCCGGAGTGGTAGCGTGCACCACCTGGAAGCCGGCGTCTCGGGACCAGGTCCACGTTCGCCCCATGCCGTCCGTGGCCTTCTCGATCGCCGACGCCGGGACCAGAGAGCCGATGTCGGTCCAACCCCCGGCGAGCACACGCTGGTAGGTGGTGACGTGTCCAGCGTTCGCGTCCCCTACCTGGTGCTTCGTCTCTCCCTGAAGCGCATCCCACGTCATCGTGTGCACGATCCCCGAGGCCTCGGTCGCCGTCACGACATTCCCGGCAACGTCAGCCGCGGTGGTGGTCACCACGCCGCCCGGCGCGGTGAGCGTCGCCAGATTGCCCCGCGCGTCGTAGGCGAATTCGGTCTTGCGTCCGAGCGCGTCCGTGAGCGTATGGGGCAGTCCCCACGCCACCCCGGTCGCCGCCACCGGCTCGATCGTCGTCGTGCCGGAGGGATCGCGACGGTTCACGAGGCGCCCTTCGGTATCATACAGATACTGCGTCATCGCTCCGGCAGGGTCGATGCGCTGGGAGATGCGATCCGTGGATGCATCATAGGAGTACCGCCACACATCCTGCGTGAGCTCGTTGCGCAGCTCGATCAGTCTGCCCGATTCGTCGCGCGCGAAAGCCAGGACCGTGCCGTCTGCCTGGGTGACGCGCGAAGGACGCCCGAAAGCGTCGACTTCGATGTTGCCGATGTTGCCCGCAGGATCCTCGACCTGCACCGCGCGCGGCGTGAAGGTGAGCTTGCCCGGGGGACCGTTGCGCGACGGAATCGACGCTACCGGCTTGCTCCCCGACAGCTCGATCGTGGTGGTCGTGACCCGCGACGGCGAGAACGCGGTTTCCGGAATGGTCACGGCGGGCACCATCGCTTGGTAGAGCTGATCGCCCTGTCCAGGGACAGCCACCTTCACGACGTGTCCCCGGTCGTAGGTGTAGGACCAGGTCACAATCGAGCCCGACGGCCCTCGCGTCTTCTTCTCGAGGATGCGCCCGTCGACGTCGTACTTGAAGGACACTGGCGAGTCGGCTCCGGGGAGACTCACCTCCGTCATCGAGCCGCCAGCCCACGTGAGCGAAGTCTTGCGACTCGCCGCGTCGGTGATCCCGGTGATGTGGTCGCCGTTCCAATCGAACGTATAGAGCGGCTCGGCTGCGAGCTCGATGCGCTGGAGCCTGGGCAACGGAGCCGGCGTCCCGCACACTTCCTTGTCCAGCGGCGTGGTCCACGCATCATAAACGTATTGCAGCGGCGTCTGGCCGGCCTTCCCGCGCGAGACCAGCAGCCCTCGGGTGTCGTAGACTTCCCTCGTCCCGTCACGCAACACGCGAATCCACGTCCCGTCGTCCTGCTTGCGCAAGGCGGCCCCGTCTCCGGAGCCGCGGCTCATCAGCGCGTTGGGCGACGCCGCACGGAACAGATTGCCCATCGCCGACAGAGCGAGCTCGCCGCTGGGTGTAGACGATATCCGCGTGAGCATCCCGAGCTTCGCCTCGGCCAGCGGACCGCCTGCACCTTCGAGGACGCCCGGAGTACCCTCCGAACTCACCGTGGAGACGAATCCGTCGGCGCTCCGGTACCGCACCGCGCGAGCGACGCCATCGAGCATCCACAAACCCCCTGAGCCATCGGCAGCCATGGCCACGACCGCGCCCACGACGGCCTTGCTCGCGTCGCCGTCCTGGGGTGCGCCCGCCGACGAGTTCAGACACGTCGGGAACAGCTCCGGATCGGTCAGTCCGTCGACCCACTCGTATACGCAAGGGTTGCCGATGACTGTGTAGTACAAGGTGCCATTGCCGTCGATGGCGCCGATGATGCCGTGCGGGTGCGTGGCGCGCGTGCGCAGCTCATGAAGCACGCCATTCTTGACAGTCCACGAGCCATGGCTCCAGGTCGAGAAGACGTAGAGGCCTTGCGACAAGCCGCCCACGAACGAGCTGATATCCTCAGTGAGAGCGGCGTCGAGCGCGTTCATCCCCTCGGCCGGTGGCGCGCCTCCCGCATCTGGCGGCGGTCCACCTCCCGCGTCGGCGTCTGGTGGGCCTCCGACGCCGATGAGCCGCTTCGCCGTTCCGTCGGGCGAAATGAGGGTCACGAAGCTCGGCGTCGCGACCAGCACCCCGGAGCCGGCTGGCCCAGGTGCCATCGATACCACGGATCCCAACTTCAGGTCCTTCGCGGTTCCCTCGCCACTGGTGTTCGTCGCCTGCGGCCCACCCGCGATCAGCGTCGCATCCCCGGACGAGGATATCCGCCAGATGCTGCCCAAGGGGTTGAGGCCTGCGTACAGTCCAGCATCGGTGATCGCGACGTGAATCTCCTGCGTCGCCAGCTGTGCGGGCGTGATGTCCGACGCCGGGAACTTGTCATTCAGGTTGGTCAGAAACAGATCCGGTGAAGGGCCGAACGGCATGGCGGGCAGATCGAACTCGCCGGCCACGGCGGGATGGTCAGGATCGCATTGCGGCTGCACCAGGTGGGTCAAGCCGCGCAGGTGCCACCCGGCGCCGAAGGGGCTCGCTCGCCGGTCGTCGATGCCCATCGGGAAGGTGCGCCGAGCAGGCACTGCGACGTTTGCCGGCGTGGCGACCGGCTTCGCCCCCGCCCCGGAGATCGGTTTGCCGACCACCGGCGCTTCGAAAGACAGCCCGGCATTGTCGCAAATGACGCCGGGCACGGCCTGCGCCACCTCCACCGTGGCTGGCTCGAGCACGGTTGGGGAGCTCTCCAACGCCGTCGGCGCGGGCTCCGTGGCGAACGCGCTCGGCGATGCCGTGTTTCCGTTCGGGGCTCCCGACGTTGCCGCGATTCGAACGTGCCCTACATCGGAGTCTATCTTGACCAGGAGATTCCGTTTCACGCCGGTCTCGGGCAGGGCCACCGTCACCTCCGGCCAGGCTCCGAGCGTGCGATTGTCGTGGAACAACGTCAGTCCGATCCGCTCACCGCGACGAACCAGGGGAGGCAGTTGCACGCCCACCTGCATCGCCCCCGAACGCGCGTCCACCCGCGGTTCCCCCGGCAGGAACGCAGGAGGAATCCGCTCCAACACGTCAAACTCCGGCGCGTCGGTAGCCACCGACGGCAGCGCGGGAAGCGCCCCGGCGTAGGTCGAGAGGTGGTCGACCTGGAACGCGACGGTCCCGCCTGCGTTCGTGGTTCCTACACTTGCGTCTACCCACTTGCCCGACTCGGAATCGAACCGTCCGACAGGCACCGACACGCCGGCAGGCAAGGCCGCCTGATAGGCAATCGTCACGGACAGCGGAACTTGGGGCTGCTGGCCCTCCGCTTCCAGAATGACACCGAACAACGGAACGACCTGTCCTGCAGCCGGGCGCGGCAGCGGCGCAGGGAAGCGGTCATCATCGAGCAGCGCGTTACCGACAGGGATCAAGCCGGCGGTGAATCGAACCGTTCCGGTGAAGGCACCCGCGGGAATCGACACGCTCAGTGAGCCGTCTCCGGCCACGCTGGCCCCCGCTGCGCCGTCGACGGTCTCATCGATCGTGATGGGGACCAGCCGGATGGGCGTCACCTCGATGCGCGGTCTGCCGGCGGCTGCGTCGACGAGCCTCTCCGCCGGGAGGTATCCAGTTGCGCTGACGACCAGGGACCGCGGCTGACCGGTCGCGGCGTCGAAGAGGAATCGACCATTGGTCCCGGTGCTCGTCTCGAATGCCGCCAATCGGACGGCCGCACCGGCCACGGGCTCGTCGGTGGAGTTGACGACGATGCCGCTGAGCGTGAGCATGTCCGAGGTTGGGGGAACTTCGGCCTCGGCCGTCGAATCCACGCCAGAGTCGCTGACTTCAAGGGGAGTTTCAGGCGTAGCCGCGCCGTCTCCGCCGCATCCGGGGCCGGAGAATGCGAGGAAGAAGGCCCCCCAAAGGACAGTCCACGAACAACGGACCGGGTTCGTCCCGTGCATGGTCGCGCGCTCCATCTCAGCGTTCGGGGGCAGGGCAACTCCAGCCCCATCATGTTCGAACGCTATCACACCGGGATGGGAAAGCCAGGGGGTTGCGACGGCGGGCTCAACTGCGCCGGGACGTCAGAACGGGCACACCGACTCGCAGCTCGAAGGGAGGCAGCCCGGGCTCGACCCCTCCAGAAAGCACGGAAGGCGGCGAGCCCCGTTGGATTCGCTTTCACGCAGTCTTGGGCGCAGACCTCGTCCGGTACGCCCGTTTTGCCGATGCACGTCGCGACCGGGCGGCAGCCATAGCTGTTGGCAGTTTCCCGATCGTGCCTGTCCGGAGAACTAAACAGGATCACGTTGAGATGGAGCCTTCTGGGACCGGTGGTGCCTGGGTCCGGGGCTCGTTGGCCTCAAAGCATACCCGAGGTGGGCGTGACAGGCCGCGAATGCGGCAGCGGCGGGGAGCCTTGTGCATTCCGGGGGAGGGACAGTCGTAGCTGTGGGCGCAGGTCAACGCCCGAGCGTATCTTGGCGACCGCGAGGGCAGCATTTAGCGTAGGTTTCGCATAGGGGGGAGGGGCGCCTGGCCGGCTACGTGGCAAGCGATAAGCGATGTAATAGTTGGATTGCGCAATAGCGCTTTTCGCTATCGCGGATACACGGCCCCCTTTCCCCCACCGACCGATTCGACTGGCGCTGCCGTCACTCGAGCTGCGGCAGCGCTAGCGCCGGGCGGGGCTGCATTCGAATCCGACGACGCCGACCCGTGCGCGTTAGCCGCCCCGGCACCAGGAACAGCGTGCGCCGCACCCACGACGTCCTCCAGCCTCGCAGCCTC
>JAJZQG010000203.1 GCA_021847645.1 Myxococcales bacterium | reverse complement strand
GGGATGTGGGGGCGCAGATCGTGGCATGGGAATCGCATTGTCGATGAAGTGCCGACGCGAGTGCGCATGAGCGTCGGCGATGGTGTTTGACAGGCGAGCGGAAGGACTGGGGACGGTAGGGATGGTCCTGGCGGCTGCGGGCAACCGTGGTCGCCGTGGGTACGTGGCGGGTTATGACCTAACGGAGGTGCCACGGCGGCTCTGAGGGATCGCTCTGGAGGCTGAGTCCGTGCAGCAGCGGACGGCCCGGAGCGGACGGGCGCTACGATCGGCCTGGTGGGTGACGGCGAAGCGACACCCGGCAGGCTGGAGAGGAGCGATACCCGGCGGGCGGACGTGTGTCTGCAGCAGCCTGCCAGTCGAACAGCCTCTCAGGGCTGCTGGACGCCCGTCCACGGGAGTCTGCATGATCTTATCGGGCTCGGTTCCCGCCGACGAATGGACGACCCAGTAGCCTGCACGCTCATTCGCAGCAGTCAGGTAGTCCACGTCGAATCCTGCGTCGGCCTCGGCGATTGCTACCGCCGCCCCGCCGCTCTTTGACGCCTCCATGACCGCGTCGGTGCCCACGTCGACCCAGAAGACAGAAGCCGAGTTGACCGACAGACCCTCAGCGCCGGTCGCGTCGGCGACGAGCACACTAGGCGTGCCGCTATCCTTCTGCATCTTCATGATGTCGATCTGCCCAGCCACCGCAGTATCCCCGATCCAGTACAGGCTCGTGTCGTCGGCTGCGAGCGCCTGGATATTGGCCGCGAACGCCATGACGTGGGGAGTCCCGCCGATGGCAGGAACAACGAGCAGAGTTCCTACCAGGTGGTCATCCCCAGTAAACAGGCCGGGTGCGTCGGCCGCGCCGTCCTGCGGAGGAGCCCCGGCGTCCGGAGATTGAGCCTCGGCCGTGCCGGAGGAAGCCCGTCCACCGCAGGCCGCGAGCATGACCGCGAGCAGCGCGAAGCACGCGCCCCGGAAGGTTCATGTCGCCATCCATTGCGTCAAGCTCGTCATGTTCGCCCCCGGGTAGATACGTAGTAGCGGCGGGTGGGGTGCGCGGTCCGCGCGCAGCGAGTCGCGCGCGGACAACAGGGAGATCGTACGTTCCGCGCTGCGGCGACGCAAGTTGCGCCGCGAGAGCTCGCCGTGCTAGCCCGCCGCCTCCGCTCCACTCACGCGCGCTGTCGCGCACGAGCTTCCGGCCGCGCAGCCATCAACCGTTGAACCTGCTCTCCCAGCTCCGTCGGACGATAAGGCTTCTGGAGGAATCCGTTCGCCAGCTTGCGCGCCTCGTCGGCTTGGGGCCCCGTCGCATGACCGGAGACCAGCAGCACCGGCAAGGTCGGCGCGCGTCGCCTCAACGCCTCCAGAACCTGGCCGCCGTTGAGCCGGGGCATGACCAGATCCAGCACCACCAGGTCGATCCCAGGACTCTCGCGCTCGAACACCTCCAACGCATCCTGGCCGTCGATTGCCTCGCTCACGCGGTAGCCCATGCTGCGCAAGAAACGCGCGGAGACCTCGCGCACGAAGTCCTCGTCGTCCACCACCAGGATATGGCCGATTCCCGACGCAGGACCGGCTGACGGCACCGACGCACGAGTCTCTCGCGCATCGGCGCTGGGCAGGACCATCGCCACCAGCGTACCCCGTCCGACCTCGCTCTCGACGCGGATGGCCCCGCCGTGGCCCTTGACGGTCGCGTAGACCGCGGCCAGGCCCAAGCCGGTGCCTTTGCCCGGCGGCTTGGTGGTGAAGAACGGCTCGAAGATGCGGCTCTGCAGCGCCGGCTCGATGCCGGTGCCCGTGTCCTGCACACTGACTTCCACATAAGACCCGGGCGGCAGCGGGGCACCGTCGAGCCCGAGTTGCCCATCCTTCAGCTCCACGGCATTGCCCCGCAGCGTGAGCCGTCCTTCCTCTTGAATCGCGTCGCGCCCGTTGATCGCCAGGTTCAGTACGGCAGCCTCGAGCTGGGCCGGGTCGGCGCTCACCCACAGCGAAGGCGCAGCCTGAACGTCAATCGCAATGCGCGGGTCCACCGTGTGGCGCAGCATGCCCGCCACGCCCTCGAGAAGGCCGAGGATCTGTGTGGGTTGACGACTCGGAGCGGCGGGACGGGACAGCGCGAGCAGCTGACGGACCAACTCGCCTGCGCGCCTTGATGCAGTCAGGATCTTCTCCGCGTACTCCTGCGTCTGCGCTGTGCCGCTGAGCCGCAGCAGCTCCGCATATCCCACCACGCCCGTCAGCAGGTTGTTGAAGTCGTGGGCGACGCCGCCCGCGAGACGGCCCACCGCGTCCATCTTGGACGCCTGGCTCAGGCGGCGCTCGAGCTCGCGCCGCTCGCTCACATCGCGGGTGATGATGAGCACCCACGGGTCCGACGGCTCCGCGGCGATGGGCTCGACCTTCGAGGTCACCGCCTCCATCGAGCGGGTGCTCGAATCGGTTTCGAGCGTGTACTCGAGGCGCTGCGATCGGCCCGTCGCCAGGGTCTCCTGGACTGTGGCGAGCAACTCTTCGGCAACGTCTTCCGGAACGACATTGCGCAGCTTCTTGCCGGCGATCGCGCCGGTGTCGGCAAGCGCACGAGACCGATCGCGCACCACCACCTCGCGCAGCGACCCTTCGCTATCCACGACGAACACCTGGTCCGGCAGCGCGGCCAGCAGGGCGCGCAAGCGCGCCTCGCTCCGGTCACGCTCCTGCTCGCGTGCCTGGATCTGCGCGAGCATGGAGTTGAATCCGTCGTACAGCGTGCCGACCTCGTCGCTCGTGGACGCCTGGACTCGTGCGGCGAAGTCACCGCTGCGCGTAATGCCGCGCATGGTCGACGCGAGCTCCAGCAGCGGAGCCGTGACGTGCTTCTGCAAGCGAGCCGCCGCCAGGCCGCTCGCCGCGATCAGCAGCAGGCACATCGCCACGATCAGGGCCGTCTCGCGGGCGAGCTTGCTGCGGGTCGACGCCGTGGACATGGCGACCACGAGCGTGCCGATTCGACGATTCTGATGCACGACAGGCTGAACGGCCAGCACGTACGTCGGATAGGTGCGAATCCCCGTGTCCAGGTTGGCGGGCAGCGGAACCGGACCGCCGCGACCGTTGTAGGTCGCGACAATGTCGTGGTTGGCGTCCAGGAGCGTGGCGGAGACGATATCCGGATCGTGTTGGAACTTGCTCAGCACGTCGTCCGCACCCTCGTGGTCGTCGAAGACCAGGGGACCGACGCAGTACTCGGCGGCGGAGCTCACGAGCGTCATGAACCCGCGCTCGATCTCGCCCCGCAGCATGCTCTGGTGTACCAGCAGGAGCATGGCGGCGGCGGCCAGGATGCCGAGGCTGGCAATGGACACCGTCAGCGCCAGCAGCTTCACGGAAACCGACATGCTGGCAAGCCACTTCCTCATGGTTCGCTCTCGTCGACGAGGCGGGCGAGCCCCAAGAGCCGGAAGCTGGCACGGATGTGTGCGCGCGCCAACGCGGCTCGGTTGATCTCGAAACGAATGCGGTCCTGCTCCTGGTACAGATTGACCTCGGCTCCGCGGCTCGCCATGCCCGGCGAGTCGCCCACCACCAGCACCGGAGCGTGGTCGAGCGCCTGCAGAATGCTCGGCAGCGCCCTGGCCGACGACCCGGCCACGAACAGCACGTGCGTCGGCTGGATCTCCCACGGGTGGTGCGCGGACCGAATCACGACCTGGTGGTTGCGGAACCGTCGCTCGCTGTAGACTTGTCGGGCGCGCGCCTCCAGCGGCGTGTCCCCGTAGAAGGTCAGCAGGAACGGCTGCTCAGGCTCCGACAGGTCGGCCTCGTCCGGCCACTCGAGGAACGTCGCGATCTTCTCGACCAGCGCGAGCTTGAGGGTCCAAACATCTGCCTCCTGGGCCATGGACCGCGTAGGGAACGCTCCCACCGCGGCGGTGATCGCGACGAGCACCAGCGCTGCAGCCCTCCTCGTGAGATCCATGGCGGCCTCCATAGTCCGTCGCAATCCGGGCGCACGCAAGAGGTCTGTCGATGGCTCGCGCACCGACCGGGTGCGTCTGGGGCCTTCGCCACCTTCTTCTTGTGTCTGCGTCGCGTCCCCGTCGTCCCGGGGCCGAGCTCAGGTCTCGCACCCCGGATCGGGCGCGGCGCCGCGTCAGACCGCGGCTGCGGAATACGCACGGTTGACCCGACCGACGGCACCGCGTAGATTCGCCCCTAGCTGTCCAGGGTGTGGGGCAGCGGTTTCGATTCCCTACGAAGGATACGCAACCCCGAGGTCGGCGGAGGACGGTGCGCAGAGTTCGAGCAGCGTGGCAGCGGCGGTCGAAAGCCTCGGGCCACCGACGTTCGCAGCCCCCGACGGTGTGGGAGGAAGCGGTGTTGGGTCCTGGCGGAGCAAGACGCGCGAGGTGGCGGCAGTGCCTGATGGCACTGTTCGTCTCGCTGTGTGTGTCGCCCGCCCTGGCCCAGGAACAACAGAACGGCGCTTCGGCCAACTCCCTGCCCCCGGAGCAGCTGTTCGGCATGCAGCTCGAAGACCTTCTGAACGTCAAGGTCTACACGCCCACCAAGAAGAGCGAGAAGCGGCATCTGGCCCCTGCGACGGTCGTGGTCATCACGCGGCAGCAGATCCGCGAGCGCGGCTACGAAACGCTCGAAGACGCGCTGCGTGATCTGCCCGGCTTCGACCTGGTGCACGTGCAGGGCACCTGGCCCACGATCTGGGCCCAGCGCGGCCTGTACGGCGACGAGAACAAGCGGACCCTGGTGCTCATCGACGGCATCGTCGAGAACAACCTGCTCGAGGGCTCGGTGCTCGGCGGGCCGCAGTACAGCCTCAATGGTGTCGAGCGGATCGAGGTCACCTACGGGCCCGGCTCCGCCTTGTTCGGCGCCAACGCCTTCAGCGGCGTCATCAACATCGTGACCATGCGCGGCCGCCAGCTGCAGGGGCTCGAGTACCAGAAGGGCGCCGGCTCCTTCCGAACCCGGTTCGACAAGCTCGCCGTGGGCGGCGAGGCGCACGGTGTCGACGTCTTCATGTCCGGCTCGCTGTATGACTCGAACGGGCCGGTCTTTCCCGACCGGCACCCGAGCTACTCCAACAGCTACGTCGACAACGCCTACTCGCTGGTCACGCGGCTTCGCTACCACGGGCTGACCCTGGGCTTCAGCCGCTTCGATCGCCCCATGGGAGAGGGCGAGTTCTCCAACCGGCCCGGCTACTACGGCCTTCCCGGCTACGGCTTCCAGGACGCCGAGGGCAACGCGGGCGGCATGCTCCAGGCCGACTACCAGGGCAACCGGCCGTCGCTCTGGCACTCCTACACGCAGACGCTGTTCCTGAGCTCCGACCTGGACCTCGCCGATAACGTGCAGCTGTACGCCGTCGCCTTCCATCGCAACTCCGGCATCGCGCCGGACAGCTACGAGTACGACTACCGCGGCCCGGGAGTCGCCATCTCGCGGGACCCCTACACCCATGACTCGGGCACCATGGGCGCCGAGCTGCGGCTCACCTTGGGAATCGACAGCCACCAGGACATCGTCGCCGGCAGCCAGTACGAGTGGAGCGACATCGAGCGCGGTTACCGAGGAACCCGCACGGTCGTCGACGCAACCGGCGCATCGAGGAAGATTCTGCTGAGCGAGGACCAGCGCGTGGGCGACGCGTACGCGAACGCCGGAGCCTACGCCCAATACCAGCTCAGGACGAGCCTGCTGCGGCTGACCAATCTCACGCTCGGCGCCCGCGTCGATCGCAGCAACCGCTACGGAGGCACGTTCAACCCGCGTGCTGGTCTCGTGGTCTCGCCCATCGAGCGACTCACCCTCAAGCTGCTCGCCGCCACTGCCTACCGCGCACCGAACAGCTTCGAGATGTTCACCGAAACGAACGTCCGCATGGCCAACCCGAATCTCGTGCCCGAGCGCGAGACATCGCTCGAGGCCAGCGCTTCCCTGGCCCTGGGCCCCCGCGTGCTCGTCGAGGCCAGCGCCTTCGACAACCACTTCACCGACATCATCGTCTCGAACAACGACACGGACCTGATCATCCCGGGCACCAACGGCGAACGCTACAAGCAAAATCAGAACGTGGGCAGCGCGCACGTCACCGGCCTCGAGCTGCGCGCCAGCGCGTTCCTGACCGACGAGCTCGACATGTTCGCCAACTTCACGCTGCAGGATGGCTGGCAACGTGACAGCAGCCGCTCCTACGAGATGCCGAACGTGGCGCACGTGAAGGGCAATCTGGGAGCCACCCTGCGCATCCCGGACCTGTTCAGCGTCTACCTCGTCAACAACTGGGTCGGCGAGCGCAACACCGCGCCCACCAACCCGGACGGGGAGGTCCCCGGCTACCTGGTGACCAACCTGGCGCTGTTCGCCGATCACTTCCCGGTGGAGGCCGTCGGCCTTCTGCTGCGAGTCGACAACCTCTTCGACCTTCGATACGTCGACCCGGGCATTCGCTCGGCGGATGCCAGCTACTACTCGACGACCCTGGAGCAGCCGGGCAGGACCGCCTACGTGAAGATGATTCTCACACTCTAGGCGTCTGGCTGCCGGCGTGATGCGTCCCGGGCTCGGTCGACGGGGGTTGGCATTTGTGCGTCAACGTTTCGTCGTGCGCTTGGTCCGGGTGCCACGGGTACCCCGGCTCTTGGTCGACTGCTCGAAGAACGCCGACAGCACCGAGATCATCCGGCCGTGGTCCTCCACCTCGGCCATCTCCCGGATCGAGTGCATGCTCAACATCGGGTTACCCACGTCGACGGTCTTGATGCCCATCAGGGCCGCCGTGATGGGGCCGATGGTCGAGCCGCTGGGCAGATCCGAGCGCATGACGAAGCGCTGGGGCTCGAAGCCGCAGGCGCGGCACAGCGAGGTGAACAGCCCGGCGGATTCGCCGTCGGAGGCGTAGGACTGGTTGGCGTTGAGCTTGATGACTGGGCCCTTGCCCAGCAGCGGTGCGTGGGCCGGGTCGTGCTTGTCCGCATAGTTGGGGTGGACCGCGTGGGCCATGTCGGCCGAGATGAGGAACGAGGAGGCGATGGCGCGCGCGAGCGCCTGGCCCGCACCGGGAGCGCGCGTCTCGACGATACGCTCGAGCACCTGGCGCAGGAACGGTCCGGCAGCGCCCTGCATGGAGCGGCTGCCGCACTCCTCGTTATCCCAGAACGCAATCATGCGCGTGGCGGGCGTGCGAGGCGCCGATCCGACGGACTGCAGCAGCGCGGACAGGGCCGCGTGGCAGCTGGCGAGGTTGTCGAGCCGGGCGGAGAACACGAAGCTTTCGTCGCCGCCCGCGAGCGTGCCCTTGTGCGTGTCGACCAGGGACAGGTCCAGCTCGGCGACATCCTGCGGCCGAACCTCGACCCCGAGGCTGCGACGAATCTCGGCCGCGATCATGCGGGCCAGCGCCTGGCTGTCGCGGGCCCCGCCGTGGTCGAGCCCGAGCATCGGCACCAGGTGCTGCTGCGCGTTGAGCACCAGTCCCTTGTTGTTGACCTCGCGTTCGAGGTGAATCGCCAGGCTGGGAATGCGCAGCATCGGAACCTGGAAGTCCACCAGGTGCGCGTGCAGCCGTCCGGTGCCCGGCTCCGCGACCATCACGCGCCCGGCGAGGGTCAGATCGCGATCGAGCCAGGTGTGCATCAGCAATCCGCCGTAGGGCTCGACCGCCAGCTGGATCGCACCGTGGCGTGCTTGCCAGGCATTGGGCTTGAGCTTGAGCCCGGGCGAGTCGGTGTGCGCGCCCACGATGCGGAAGCCCGAACGGAACGGGGCGTCGTCGCCCACCACGAACGCCACGATCGCGCTGTCGTTGCGAATGGCGAAGCGCCGATCGCCCGGGGCCAGGACCCACTCCTCGCGCTCGTCCAGAGAGCGAAAGCCGGCTTCCTCGAGGGCAGCCGCGGTCGAGCGGGCGGCGTGGAACGCGGTGGGAGACCGATCGATGAAGTGAAGCAGCGCGAGCGCCTGGTCACGAGGGCTGAACATGCGCGGAAGATAGCCTCGCGCCAGGCCGTTGCCCAGATCTGCTCGACGCATCAGGGGCTGCGTTGCGTTCTACGCGGACGGGCCGCCGCCGAAGTCTCTGTCCGAGGAGCGCGCGCGGCCCGATGCGACCGCCTGCTCGAACGCCTCGATCGTGGCGCGCACGTCGTCGGCCGAGTTCATGCGCTGCAAGGACGCGCGGACCATGGCGCTGCCGGGCAAGCCGCGCAGATACCAGCCCAGGTGTTTGCGCATCTCACGCGCGGCGGCCGCGTCTCCGGCGAAGGCCACGTGCAGCGCGAGATGGCGCCGGATGAGCTCGAAGCGCTCCTGCCAGGTGGGCTGCACCTCGCGGCCCAGGGCGATGCTTCGGAAGAGCCACGGATTGCCCAGCGCGCCCCGCCCGATCATGACCGCGTCGCAGCCGGTTCGCTGCATCATTGCCTCGGCATCGGCGGCGCTCCTGATTCCCCCGTTGCCGATGACCGGGATGCGCACCGCGGCCTTGACCGCCGCGATCACCTCCCAGCGCGACGCGCCCGAATGCACCTGCTCCTTGGTTCGCGCGTGCAGCGCGATCGCGGCCGCACCGGCGTCCTGCACGCGCCTCGCCATCTGCTCGGCGTTCACGGACGCATCGTCCCAGCCCGCTCGCATCTTGACGGTCACCGGCACGGCCGGCCCGCTCGCGCGCACCACCTCGCGCACGATCGCGACGGCCTTGTCGGGCTCGCGCATGAGCGCCACGCCCGCGCCCACGCCCAGGATCTTGCGCACCGGACAGCCCATGTTGATGTCGATGACATCCGCCCCGCTGCGCTCGATCGCGATGGCCGCCGCCCGCGCCATCGCGCCCGGGTCGGCGCCGAACAGTTGCACCACCAGCACGCGCTCGCCGTCCGCACGCACCATCCGGTCCATGATCTTTCCCACGTTGCGCACCAGCGCCTCGGAGGCGACCATCTCGGTGACCGCCAGGGCGCAGCCCTGCTCCAGGCAGATCTGACGGAAAGGAGCGTCGGACACCGACGCGAGCGGCGCGAGAATGGCCGTGCCGTCTATCTGGATGGGACCGATCGCGAAGCTCATCGTGGCGGAAGCTAGCAGCGCGTCCGGGGGAAACAAGCCGCGCCGCGTTTGCGCTGGCGCCGGATGCCGTCGCGCTGGCTCAGAATCCCCGGGCGCGCAGCCTCTTCACGACGTTGGTGTAGAACACGCGCTGATCGTAGCCGCTCTCCGGATTGGGCTTGTCTTCCTTGATCTGGCCGACCTCATCGAAGTGGTCCGCCGGAAAGCAAGTCATGAACAGTCCCCATCGGGAGCTTGCAACGGTCACCACGCCGTCGTTCACGCAATCGTTGTTTTGGCACACCACCCCCGCGCCCGGCGTCCTGAGATAGTCGCCCGTCACGCTCAGCAGCGGATTGATGTGGTCGATGACCGACGGGTCGTCCGGGATCCACGAACCGTCGCAATCGGGCTGGCCAGGGGAGTCGTTGGAGCGCCCGGCATAGGAGAAGTAGCTGACGCGAGGATCGTTGGGGTTGGCGGGATTGAAGACGGTCTGCACGTAGTGCTCGCTTAAGGTCTCGAGCGAGGCGCGCATGTCGGAGTTGGACTCGATGTCGAACACGGAGGTGCCCAGCAGGTCGGCCGCGGCGTTGATGAGCGAGTCGGTCCAGTCGGGCACGTTCTTGAGCAGGGCGTCGACCACGCGCGTGCCGCGGTGCGGTGTGGAGATCGTGGTCAACGAGGCAACCCGGTCGCCGTAGCCCAGCGTGGAGATGATGTACCGCGCGTCCAGCCCGCCTTGCGAGTGCGCGATGATGTTGACCTTGTCCTTGCCGGTCTGCGCCAGGATCTGGTCGATCTGGGGCGCCAGCTCGTTGCCGCGAACCTCGGTGGCGCCGTAGGGGTCGACCTGCGTGGTGAACACCTGGGTCTCGCCCGCCGCGTTCAACGCCTCCACCACGCCGTAGAAGTAGGGAATGTTGAGCGCCTGGATGTCCTTCCAGCCGCTGAAGCCGTGCGCGAGCACGATGGGGTAGGGCGGTCCCAGATCCGTTGCATCAAGGACCGACCGCTCGTAACGCGCGTCTGAGCTGCTCACCAGGCTGTCCCAGCTCGCATCCGACACGCCGTTGCCGCCGTCGGCTTCGGCCACCGTCTGGAAGCCTGGGTCGGTGGCTCCCTCCGAGCCGCACGCGGAGGCGCCGAGCCCGCACGCCACGACGAGAACAAGGAGCCCCGGAGCAAAGCTGACTCGACGCATGACGCTCCGGCAAGGCTAGCACGAATCGCAGACCGTGACGGGCTGCTTGCGCATCGGGCCGTTGGCGGCTAGGTTATGCGCCCCTTCCGGCTGGATAGCAGGAGTACGCCATGGCCCGTGTCACAGTAGAAGACTGCCTCGAGCGAGAAGAGAACCGCTTCGCTCTGGTGGTTCTGGCAGCGTCGCGCACCCGCACGCTGATGAAACCCAACGCCCAGCCCCTGGTCAAGGCCAAGAACAAGCCCGCCGTCGTGAGCCTGCGCGAGATCGCCCGCGGCTACGTTCGTTTCCACCGGCCCAGCTCCGAGCTCGTCGAGGAGTGGCTCTCGACCATCCCGGGCGCTCATCACAGCGGCAACCGGCCCTGAGCCCGCGTCCCGCCGCCACGCTCTCGACATTGACCTTCTTCGCGTTCGTCGCCGTCGCCGCAGCCCGCGGCGCCGGTCCGCACCGCGCGCGCACGTCCTTGGAAGTCGGCAATGGCAACGGCGACCGCTAGCGCAAAGGCAGTGACGAAACCGATGCCGGCGCAGCGTTGGACCGGAGCCGACGTTCTCCTCCCCGAGGCCAGACCGTGAACCCCTTCCACTCCAATCGCCAGCCCTCGAGCCTGGCGCCGGGATCGCTCGCGCACTACGCCGAGCCGCGTTACTACACCCGCTGCTACGCATCGCGGCGCCACGACGTCGCCTTCTATGTCGACCTCGTCCGAGCCCTGCGGCCGCGTCGCGTGCTCGAGTACGGCTGCGGAAACGGGCGTATCACCTTGCCCATCGCCGAAACCGGCACCAGCATCGTCGGCGTCGACGCCAGTCGTCCCCAGCTCGACGACTTGCGCGACAAGCTGGGTCGAAGCGAGTCGGCGTTGCGGGATCGGGTGAGGCTCGTGCTCGGGGACATGCGCGCCGTGCGTCTGAAGGAGCGTTTCGACCTGGTGCTGTGCACGTTCAACACGTTCCTGCACCTGTACGACCGACACGACGTCGAGCGATTCCTTTCGCGCGTAGCGGCGCACCTGGCGCCGGGTGGACGCTTCGTGTTCGACGTGTCGCTGCCGCTGGTCGAGGAGCTCGGTCGGGACCCGACCCGGCCGTACCGGATCCCGCGCTTGAAGTACCCCGCCACGGGCGAGGTCGTGCGCTACGCGGAGTACTTCGACTACGACCCGGTGTCGCAAGTGCTCAGCGTTGCGATGCAGTTCGAGCCGTTGGGCGCGCCGGAGCGGGCGTGGACGACACCGCTGACGCACCGCCAGTTTCACCCGCAGGAAATCGAGGCCCTGCTGCACTACAATGGATTCGTCGTGGACGAGGTCCGCGCGGACTTCGAGGAAAGGCCGCTGGATGCGGATGCGGATTCGGGGGTGTGGTTTGCCCGCAAGGCGTCACGCCGCCGTGTTCGTGCAGCGCACACCTGAGGTCGGGAATTCGGGGGCGCGTGCGGATGTTGTGCTCTCGCCACGACATCAAGGCGCGTGGGCAGCGCTGCGGTGCAACCGCGAAACGCAGTGTAGCAGTTGTGCAATCCCTCGCTCCGTGGCTGCAACGCTCGCTTCCGGCCCGCACGGACTCAACATGAACGAGCTGTCATGGTGTCGCTCACGCTGCGTCGCGACGCACGGCAGCGTGATTGAGCGTGCCGCGTATCGAGCAGCGCACATTTCGCACTGACGCGTGTGCGGCCAAGCGATGCCGGACTGCGGCACCGCGCGCGCGGATGTACCGAGCCACCCGTGGCACGCATCGTGCTCAGCCTCCTGTCGTGCTCACCGATGGCTCCCCATCTCGCGAAGTTGCAGGTGCGGCCCCTGGCCGCGACCGGAGGTTGTCATGACCGGTCTGTTCGGTTTCGTCGCTAGTCGTCCTGAAATTGGTGCCACCGTCCTGTCCGCGGACGCCGGTGCCGTCGAAGCCCGCTCGGCCGGCGACGCGCTGCGCTGGGGCATCGGCTACTTCCAGGGGGACGACATCCTGCTGAGAAGGCGCCCGTCGGACCCACGTTCCGTCGTGCCAGTGGGGCAGATGGTGGCGGACGTGAAGTCCCGCCAGCTCATCGGCTACTACGGCGCGGCCAAGGCCAACGCGATGCACACGGACGACACGCACCCGTTCCGCTATCGCACGTGGCTGTTCGCACACACGGGCGTCATGGATGGCAACGCGATGGTGCGCGAGCGGCTGCTGGAGTTCGTGCCGGACTTCCTGCGAAGCAGCATGCGAGGCGAGACCGCGGGCGAGCTGCTGTTCCACTTGTTCCTGTCGAACCTGCACGCGCACGGAACGCTGCAGAGCGGCACGGTCGAGCCCGACGAGGCCAAGACCGCGCTTCGCGAGCTCATCGACCGCGTCGAGCAGGTGTCGTCAGGCGTAGGCGTGGCACGACCCGAGCTCAACATCATCGTCGCCAACGGGCAGTTCGTCGTGGCGGCCAGGACCGGGCGGAGCATGCTGTATCGCGCGGTGCGCGCCCGCGAGCTCGAAGAGCTGTTCGGGCACGAGACACCTTCCCGGCGTGGAGTCGACTTTGCCTCGACACGCGTGTCGCTCATCGCCTCGAGCGTAGTCCGCAATGCTGCAGCCTACCGCCCCGTGCCCGCCGGCAGCCTGTTGACGCTCACCCACGACGCAGAGCCGGTCTGCGAGCCCATCGAGCGTCGCGTGGCCAGCCGCGTTGCCTTCGCCGCCTGACGGCAAGCTCTCCGCAGATTCGTTCCCACCAAGACAACACGATCATGGTGCCGTAGCGTCGACGCCGTGCGATGCAAGCGTGCGGGCTCGGTGCGGCTTGGTCGTGGTTTTCCGCGCGTGGGCGGCCGGGGTGCGTGTACCATCCGTACCCGGGCGCGGTGCCGCCGCGCTGGCAACCCGGCCATGGACAAGCTGCTGACCAAACGCCTGCCCCTTCACATGCCCCGCCGCGCCGACGGCACGATCGACTACCGTCCCACGTACGTCGTGTGGGAGGTGACGCTTCGCTGCGACCAATCCTGCCGATTCTGCGGCACGCGGGCAGGGCACGCCCGGCGCGACGAGCTGGCGACCGACGAGGCGATGGACGTGGTTCGCCAGCTCGCGGAGATGGGCACGCGGGAGGTGGCCTTGCACGGCGGCGAGGCGTACTTGCGGGAAGATTGGCTGACGATCGTGGGCGAGGTGCGCAAGTATGGCATGGACTGCACGATGGTCACGGGCGGCAGGGGGATGACCGCCGAGCTGGCGCGTGCGGCGGGGCAAGCGGGCATCACCGCGGTCAGCGTGTCCATCGACGGCACCGAGAGCACGCACGATGAGCTGCGCGGGCTGCGCGGCAGCCACGCGGCGGCGCTGCGGGCGATGGGCTGGCTGCGCGACGCCGGCGTGCCCGTGGGGTGCAACACCCAGCTCAACAGGAAGAACTTCCGCGAGCTGCCGCAGGTGCTCGAGACGATCGGGGCCTACGAGCCGTACGGCTGGCAGGTGCAGCTGATGGTGCCCATGGGACGCGCGGCGGACCACGAGGACCTGTGGCTGCAGCCCTACGACCTGCTCGAGCTGATGCCCAAGGTCGCAGACGCCCGTGCGCGATCCGACGCGCTGGGGATCAAGCTGTGGCCCGGAGACAATGTTGGGTACTTCGGCCCGTACGAGCATGCGATCCGGTTCGAAAGGACCCGGTCCGGACATTCGGGCGGGTGCGGCGGAGGGATCATCGCGCTGGGCATCGAGGCCCACGGCGACGTCAAGGGCTGCTCGGCGATGGGCTCGGAGGGGTTCGTGGCAGGCAACGTGAGGCGCTCGCGCATCGCGGAGCTGTGGCAGGGCGCGCCCGAGCTGTGCATGACGCGCAACTTCAAGCTCGACGATCTCTGGGGGTTTTGCCGGGACTGCTACTACGCCGAAGTGTGCAAGGGCGGTTGCGTGTGGACGGCGGCGACCGTGCTGGGCAAGCGCGGGAACAACCCGTATTGCCACCACCGCGCCATCGAGCTGCTCGCGCAAGGCAAGCGCGAGCGGCTGGTGCAGGTGCGCCGCGCCTCCGGGCACATCCGGGACACGGCGTTGTTCGAGCTGCAACTGGAAGACGCACCGCCGGAGTGGGCGGCAGCCCTTCCTTGCCTGCCGGGCGCCGCCGGGTCCGGCGATGGCCGCGCCCCCGCCTGAGCGCTCTCACACGACGCTCGTGTGCCGCCCCGCCAGACGCTCGATCGCCAGCATCGTGATGTCATCGCGTGAGGCGTCCTCGCTGCGCCACTGCTCGAGGCGACGTCCGAGTGCCATGAGCGCCTCGGACTGGGCACAAGCGCGGTGCTCCTGCACGCTCTGCAGCAGGCGTCCCGTGCTGAACTCCTCGGCGCTGGCGTTCTTGCACTCGGTGACTCCATCCGAATACAGCAGCAGCCGGTCTCCGGGCTCGAGCTGCACCTCGAACTCCTCGTAGTCGACGTCGGGCAGCATGCCCACGGCGAAGCCTCCGGTGCCTACCAGCTGCACGCCCGCTCCTGATTGATGGATGGGCGAAGGGTGCCCGGCTTGTACGATGCGCGCCACGCCGCTGTGCGCGTCGAGGGAGCCGTAGATCATCGTGAAGTAGCTGTGGGCATCGCCGGCGTTCTCGAAGCGCGCGTTGAGGCTGCGAACCACCTCGGCCGGGCTGGGCGCCGGGGCGTTGTGCAAGTCCGGCGAGGAGCCGGGGCGCCCGCGGTCGCGACGGTGTGCGGTGGACAGCAGGCGGCTCAAGGCCACCGAGTGCATCGCCGCACGCACGCCGTGCCCCGCGACGTCCAACAGGTAGAAGGCCACCTCGTGGTTGTTGACGGGGAAGTAGTCCAGGATGTCGCCGGCCACGAAGCTCGAGGGCACGAACAGCCAGTCGAAGCCGCAGCCGCCCAGCACGGCCGAGGGCTTGGGCAGCAAGGAGCGCTGCATGCGCGCCGCGGCTTCCAGGTCCTGCCGCATCGACCGGTAGGCGTCTTCGAGGCGGTGGTTGCGTTGCTCCAGGTCGGCCTCGAGCCGCACGATGCGCATCCCCGCCCGCAGCCGAGCGTGCAGCTCGTCCTTGTCGAACGGCTTGGCGACGAAGTCGTCCGCGCCCGCCTCCAGGCCGTCGACCAGCGAATGGCTCTCCCCCCGGGCGGTCAGCAGGATCACATATACGTAGCCCGGCAGCCGCGACCTGCGTATCCGGCGGCACAGCTCCGGGCCATCCATGTGCGGCATCATCCAGTCGCTGATCACGAGCCGGATGTCCTGCTCGTGCAGGATCTCCCACGCGACCCGCCCATCCGTGGCGTGCACCACCTCGTAGCCCCAGTGTTGCAGCATTGCCTTGAGCAGCAACGCGGAGGCGCGCTCGTCCTCGACGATAAGAATCTTCATGGCGGTCCGTTGCGTTGGGGGACAGCTTAACGAAACAGACCATTTCCTGGGACCGGAAGGGGCCGATGTCCAGGGGGGCGGCGCCAGAACGGCATGTCGCGGGCCGCAGGGGCGGATGATGCTCAGCGCGTCGGCGGCATCGTTGTCCCCGAGCGCCGAAGCGCGGCCCGGCGCCCGGGCGCACGTCCGTCAGTCGTGCGTGCAGACCGTCGCCGGATCTCCCGCCCCGCTCGAGCAGTCTTCGCCCGCCGGATTGAGGTCGTTGCACTTGCTGCCGGGCTGCAGGCTCCACGTGCAGTAGTTGAGGTAGTTGAAGCCGTCGATCCAAGAGAAGGACTGCGATGCATTGCCGTAGACGGGCCCTGCGTAGCAAACATCCGCCGTCTTCGAATATCCGCGGTAGTAGATCTTGTCGCCCACGGCGAGATTGCCCTGTTGCAGGATGATTTCGCCGTAAGAGTTGGTCACGCTGGTAGTGCTGCCGACGGTCTGGGGCACCGCGGTCACGTTGGTCACCCGGACCTTGACGCCAGATCG
>JAJZQG010000202.1 GCA_021847645.1 Myxococcales bacterium | reverse complement strand
GCGGCGCCCGTAGAGACGGCCGCCGCTGCGACGACTACGGCTCCGCCGGCCGAGACCAAGACCGCGCCGCCGCCGGTCGAGACCAAGACCGCGCCGCCCGCGACGCCCAAGCCGCCCGCGACGACCGCGACGCCCAAGCCGCCCGCAACACCCAAGCCCCCCAAGCCATCCGACGACAACCCCTACTGATCCGTCGCAACGGCCCCGCCCCGAGCGTGCTCAGCGCACCATCGACACCAGTCCCCGCAAGATCCTGAACGTCGCCCCCCACACCAGCTCGCCGGCGATCCGTGTGCTGTCGACTCGAGGCGAGAACCCTGCCAGCGACACTCGGTGCTGCTCCGGTTCAGCCGCGAATGCCTCCAGCGGCACAGCGAACACGCGGTCCGCCTCCCGCGGGTTCGGAATCGGTTCGAACGCTCCGCGGATCCATCCGACGTACGGCGTGACGCGGAAGCGCGTGATGGTGATCAGCTCGTCCAGCACACCGATCAGCTCCACCTGCTCCGGCGCAAGCCCGATCTCCTCGCTCGCCTCACGCAGGGCCGTCGCGCCCAACTCCTCGCCCGGCTCGCGCTTGCCGCCCGGAAGCGCCACCTGACCGCCATGCGGCGTGCCGTCGTCCGGACGTCGCAACAGCCACAAGCGCGTTTGGTCCTGCGGCTCAGCATGAAACAGCGCGATGAGCACCGCCGCGCGCCGCAAGCCGGGGATCGGGTAGCGACGCGCCCGATGCGCCCGCAGTGCCCGTTCGATCTGCGCGCGCGAGAGCCGCGCATGCATGGCCGCTAGCGCCCCCGCACGAACGGGTTGGTGCGCTTCTCTTCCCCGATGGTCGTCTGACCGCCGTGTCCCGGAATCACGAGCGTCTCGTCGTCGAGCGAGTATAGACGGCGTCGGATGGATCGCTCGATGGAGCTCATGTCACCGCCCCACAGGTCGGTGCGGCCGATGCCGCCCTGGAACAACGTGTCGCCTGACCACAGGATCGAGCGGTCCGCTGCGCGCACCAGGAAGCACACGCTGCCCGGGGAATGTCCCGGCGTGTGGAGCACCGCCACTTGAATCGACCCGACCTGGATGACGCCGTCGTCGCGCAGGTCGCCATCGACCATCGCGTCGGACGGCTGCGGCATGCCGACGAACGAGGCCTGCAGGCCCAGGATGTCCATCATGAACCGGTCGGCCTCGTGGATGCGTGCGGGGGCGCCGGTGGCCCGCTGCAGATCGCCAGTCGCTCCCACGTGATCGATGTGCGTATGCGTATGAACGATCGCGCGCACCACCAGGGCATGCTTGTCGAGCGCGGCGCGGATGAACTCGAGGTTGCCGCCCGGGTCGATGACGATCGCGTCCGAGGTGGCTTGGTCGGCCAAGATCGTGCAGTTGCAGCCGAGCAGGCCGACGGGAAAGGTTTCGATGAGCATGGGCCAGCTTCTCCGGACGGGCACCGGCTCTGTCCGGGGCATGGAGAGCCCGGGGCCAGTCTTCCGAAGACGATCTCGTATCACATGGCCGCGATGGCCCGAGCGAGCATTTGGCGAACCTGCCCGGCCACCTCCTGCATGTCCGTGCGCCCCGAGCCCGCCATGGTCTGCATGGGGTCGACCGCACGCACCTCCACCTGCCCGGCCCCCAGGTCGCGAACCACCACGTTGCAGGGCAGGTTCACACCCACGGTCGGGTCGATGGACAGCGCGCGATACGCCATCTTCGGGTTGCACGCGCCCAGGATCGTGTACGGCGGAAACTCCACGTCGAGCTTGGCCTTCATCGTGGCCTTGATGTCGATGGTCGTCAGCACGCCGAACCCCTCGGTCTTGAGGGCGGCCGGGACGCGTTCGAGCATCTCGGCGAACGAGGCGTGGAACGTACGGTTCAAGACGGGTTGGGTCGAGGACATGGTCCCTCCTTGTCTGGGATTTGTCTGGGATCGGTGGGATACAATACGGTCTTGCCGAGCCTTTGGATGCAGCGACGCCCCGGGATGATGCGCGGCCTCCCGGGCGGCTCAAACCGCTCAATCGCCCCCGGAGTACGGCTCAGCTTGCGTTCAAGCCTGCTTCGTTGCAAGGGAGAGCCTGATGACTGACAACGAATCCTCCAGGCCCGTCGGGCTCGACGCCGACACGATCCGGCGTGCACAGAAAGGCGAACGCGAGGCCGTTCGCAAGCTGTTCGGCGAGCACCTGGCGACCGTGCAGCGCTTCGCCTTGCGCATGTGCCGCGACGAGGACCGCGCCCGCGACGTGGCCCAGGAGAGCCTGCTGACCGCGCTCAAGTCCCTGGATTCCTATCGCGGCGAGGCCTCGTTTTCCACGTGGCTGTTCACCATCACCCGCAGCCACTGCGGACGGGTTCGGAGGCGAGCCGACCGGGAGCTGGTCACGGAGGAGGAGAACGGATCGCTCGACCGGGCCATGTCCGAAGCGCCTCCGCCCGACGCGCAAGCCGCTCACAGCGAGGTGTCCGACGTGGTCGAGAAGGCGCTGGACGCGCTGGACCCGGGCGATCGCGAGGTCGTGTTGCTGCGCGATGTGGAGGGCATGAGCACCAAGGACGCCGCGCAGGTGCTGGGCTTGTCGGTGGCCGCGCTCAAGTCGCGCTTGCATCGTGCCCGTACCACGCTGCGTTCGCTCGTGCGTCAGATGGTCGATGCCGAACCGGAGGAAACGCCCGACGGCTGCCCCGACATCCTCGTCGAATTCTCCCGCAAGCTGGAGGGAGAGCTGTCCGCCGAGAACTGCGCCGCGATGGAAGCGCACCTGGCGCAATGCCCGTCGTGCGCGTCGCGATGCCAGTCGATCCAGGACCTGCTGGGTGCGTGCGCCTCTCTGCGTGCTGCGGCCCCTCCGGCAGATGTCGGCACGATCATCGACGGCACCCTGGCCGCCCTGCGATCCATGCAGAAGGGCGTATGAATGAGCCGCACATCGCACACGACGACAGCTCGGGCTGGCGCGTCGAGCCACCAGGCTTCATATCTTGCACCGACACGCAGCGGTGATGCGCCCGCCGCCTCCGCACCGTCGGACCGCTGCCCCGGCGCCCCAGGAGGACCCTTGACCGAACGACATCCCGAAGCGTCTGACGCAAGGTTGCCCGACCGCACGCCTCGCGCCTCCGTCGGTGCCCGTGCCGTGCGCTTGCTCGCCCCGCTCGCGCTGCTCTGGGCTGTCGGGCTCGCTGCCAGCTCGGCCTCGGCGCAGGCTCCGGCACCCGCCGATTCGGGCGGCTACGTCGAGGGCGAGAAGACCCTGGAGGGACGGCTCCTGGCGCCCTGCTGCTGGGCGCAGACGCTCGACATCCACGAGTCCGAGATTTCCGACCAGCTTCGGAACGAGATTCGGCAGCGGCTGAAGCGAGGCGAGTCGCAAGCCTCGATCGAGCAGGACATGGTTGCGCGCTACGGCGAGCGAATCCGCGCCGTGCCCGAAGGCAAGTCGCTCACTGGCATGGGTGTGTGGCTCTCGGTGCTGTTCGGTGTGGCGGGCCTCGGCGCGGCCGCGCTGGTGGTGCGTTGGGTTCGCAAGACCCCGGCTAACAAGCCCGGGGGCGACGGCGTGCCGGACGGCGGAGACAAGCCCGCCGCGGCCCGGCGCGACGAGTGGGACGAACGTCTGGACGACGAGCTGCGCGACGTGGACGACTGAAAAGGCGCCCGGATCGCCGGGCCGGTGCGGTGGGACGGCCACGTCGCCGCGCTAGGCGCGCTTGATCAGCCCGAAGCGCGTGTTGACGTCCACCCACGGGAACACGTGCCGGTCTTTCGGAGAGTCGTACACGCGGCGCTCGCGATCGCGCTCGGTGGTCACGAACTGGGTTTCGCGCAGCAGCGGGGACCAATGGTGGATCGCTTGGCGCATCGACGGCATGTCGCACCGGGCCAGCAACCGCGTGGTGTCGTTGATCACGCGGGTCGAGGCGCCGATCGCGTCGGAGGCCAGCACCTGGGTGTCCTGCTCGGCGCCGCCCTTCATGTGCCGCAGCGAATACCACGTGAGCTCGAGGGCCTCGGGCAGATCCGGCTCGTCGACCACGCCGCGGACGGTGGAGGTGGGCGCGTGCTCGACGATCTGCAGCTCGCGGTGGAAGTCCTTGGCTCGTGCGGGGGTCAGGGAGTGCACGCCGGCCAGCACGCGGACGAACACCGGCGAGTCGACCACGGCGCGAACGATGCGCAGGAACGCGCCGACCACCTCGGAGGAGTGCGTCGTCTGGTAGAACTTGAGGATCTTCTCGCCCTGGATCATGGCCTCGAGGAACTTCTGCGAGCCGAAGGTGCCGTGGGCCGAGCCGTTGAACGCGCTGAAGAGCAGATTGCGGCATACGAGCCTGTCGAGCAGCGCCTGCTGCTCGGGCGTGCCCCCGCGCAGCATGCTCTCGGCGGCGATGGCGTTCGCGCATCCCTGGCTGTAGCCCAAGAGCCCGTAGGGTCCCTCGATCTGCCGGATCGACGAGATGATTCTCCGGGCGTTCTCCTCGAGCGACATCGCCGTGCCGGTGGGCGCCCGCAGCACTCGCACGCCGCGCTGCTCGCCGAGCCGGCGAAACGCGTCCTCGAGCTCCGTGCCCTGCTCGCCTTCGGTGATCACTCCCATGCAGCTGACGATCGCGAAGTCCACCGGGCCCGGCTCCGGGTCGATGAGCAGCCGCACCAATGGATCGGACATCAGCTTCTTCCGATCGCGCGGATCGCACACGAGCGTGTCGATCACCGCGCGCAGTAGATCCTGCTCGTCGTCGAAAGCCGCCTGCCCGGTGCGACGGTGAAGCCACGCGCGCACCTGGTCGACGTCCTGCTGATAGTTGCGCAGGACCGACAGGGCCTTGAGGGCCTCCTCGTTGCGCGACCAGAACGACTTGAGCCAAGCCGACTGGAACGCCGTACGGTCCTGTGCGAGCAGCTCGGCACAGCGTTGGAACGCGGCACGATAGGCGGCGGTGGCCTTGTCCCGATCCCGGGCGCCCTTGCGACCGAACGTGCAGGCGGCACCGGCTTCGTCCGCCTTGCGAATGGTCTCCTTGGCTGCATCGGCCAGGCCGCGGTGCTTGGGACGCAGCCTCCAGGACGACGGGATCGGGTGGCGAACGGTCTGCAGGTGGGACTTTCGGGCGAAGTAGCCGACAGCCCGGGCCATCACCGCGTCGGCGAGCTGGGCCAGCGCTTCGTAGTAGCTGTCGGGTGCGCGCCGCCCGCCGGCCATGAAGTCGCGCCGCCTTGGCACCGGCATGCCCAGCTTGCGCTCGAGCATGGACGGCAGGTCGATCGACACCAGCATGTGGTCCTGCTCCTGGTCCAGGAACGCGAACAGCACCCCCGGCAGGGCGTTGGGATTGTCCTGGCCGATCTCCGCCAGCACCTCGATCGCGAACTGCGACGACCGCCGCTCGATCAGGTCGAGCAGCATCCGGTTGTTGATCTGCGCCTGCCGTCCTTGCCGGTCGAGCGCAAGGCCAGCCTTCAACAGCGTCGCCACTTCGTCCGGACCCAGCGCACACGCCGGCGGCCACCCACCGCCCTCCCACGCCGCGTCGGGCGCCAGCAGCGAGTCGGTGCCGTCGCCCACCGCCTCGCCCAGCACCATTGCGATCGCCACCTCCTGCAGGGCGTACTCGATTCCGCCATAGGCCGCGGCGAACCGCTGGATTCGCTTCTTGACCGACGAAACGTAGGCCAGCCACTGCACGTGCGTCGTGCGCCAGGTCGGATCCTTGTGGGACAAAACCTCGTCGAGCTGCTCGGCCGTGAGCAGCACGGCCAGGCGGCACAGCTGCAGGGTGAATTCGCTGTCGACCTTGCCGCGCTGCGCGCGACGGTAGATCTCGGCGGCCGACGGCAGCCCGGCCACGTACTCGGCATTCGCAGGGTCCACGGCCAACGGCAGCACCTCGACCGGCGCCTCGTCAGCGATCGGCGCGATGGGGCGCAGCAGACGCTCGAGCCAGCGCACGACCGCGTCGAGCTCGTAGTCGACCTCGAATTCGTCGAAGTACGGGCGCAGGATGTTCTTGATCTCGATGACATCGATTCCGCGCGACTCGGTGGCGCTGCGGATCTGCACGGCCAGGCGCTCCGCCAGGCTCTCGTCGCCCGCCAGCAGCAGGGACATCAGGCGCGCCATGGCGGGGCGCGGGATGAAGTGGTGCAGCTCCCTGATTCCCGCGCGCTCGGCGATCGTCCGGATGCCCAGCGCCATGTCGCGCAACAGCGTCGCCCGATCCGCCAGCTCCGGCGATATCAGCTCCAGCGCCGAGAACACGTGCGAAAGAGCCTCTTCCGAGCGCAGGATCTCGAACAGGTGCTGCGGGTCGGCAGCCGGGTTGAGCAGCGTGTTGAAGTAGCGAATGCCGTACAAGCCCTGGCGGTCGCCGCTGAATGACAATCGCCCCTCCGGGCTGAAATGCACGGTCAGCGCGCCGTTGCGCAAGTCCCTGGCCAGCAGCGACGCGCTTCGCCCCCCGGCGTGCAACCACGTGGGCTCTCCGTGCATGTCCCAGGTGACGTCGAAGGCCAGATCGCCCACGCCCGACGAGGTGACCGCGGCCTGCCTGGTGCGCACGCCGACTTCGGTGCGCGGGGCGAACTCGATGCGCCGGTCCTCCAGCGTCAGCTCGGCCTTCTGCAGCACCGTCGATATCAACCCTTCCCGAATCGTCACGTCGAACGCATTGGTGATCGCGAAGTCCGCGTCCGCCGCGGCGTGCACCGACGCCTCGCCCTCCACCTGCGCGTTCAGCTCCGCCGCATCGATGGACAGCTCCGGGATGCAGGGCACCTTGCGGGTCGTGCGGACCGCGAATCCTGCGCGGCCGTCCAGCGCCACGTGCCACAGCCCGTCCTGGCCCAGCTCCAAGGAGCCCACGCAGTGGCCGTGCGGCACCCGGACCTTGTTGCGCAGCCCCACCTCCTCGAGCACCACGTCGTGCTTCGTGCTCAGATCGCACCGAAATGCTATCTTTCGGCTCATCGGCCACAGGTCGATCGAGCGTCCCTCGATCGACAGCCCCCCCGATCCCCCATCGATGCACACGTTCTGCAGGCCGAGCACGAGCCTCGAGCTGCCCGTCGCCAACGGGTTCGACGTCACTACCTCGAGCTCGACGCTGGGAATGCTCGAGCCCTCCGCGACCTTGTTCTCCACGTGCACGCGGAGCCGATCCGGAAGCCTCCCCGCCTGCGGGCCCGGGTCCTCGACCAACGCGCGCACCCCCAAGCGCAGGCTCGGCTCCGGGAAGCCCACCACGACCTCCTCCAGATCCATCGTCAGCGTGTCACGCTCCACCGTGCCCTGCAGCTGGCCCGAGATGCTCACGACCGACGGAAGCGTGGCGCGGACCTGGACCTGCGTGCGGTCGACCATGTCGAAGCGCAGCTCGTGGCTGGGCAGCTCGGCGGTTCCCTCGAACCGGCCGTGGATCGCCTTGACGATCCCGCGCACGCCCTCCACGGCCTCGTCGATGCGGACCTCGTCGCGCCGCAGATCCGCGGACGCCAGCGGAGAGCGCGATAGCAGGTCGTCCAGAGACGCATAGGGAATCGGCAGGATCACCGCCGGCACGACCACGTCGGTGAAAGCAATGGGCGGAACGCCGCCACTGAGCTGCACCTGGCCGGAGAACGAAAGCCGCAGCTCCCACTTGCCCGTTCGCGCGTTGAGCTCGGGCTCGGCGCGCACGTGACGCAGCTCCACCAGGCCCAGACGATTAGCCTTCTCGGCGGCCGCGTTCAGCGTCGCCAGGAATCGATCCGTGCCCAGCGTCTGCGCCAGCTGGCTCGTACGGCTCGATACTACCTGACCGAGCAACGCCCCCAGCATGCGATCGTGGAACAGCCCCCGCACCTCGAATAGCGTCGGAATCACATTCGGCAATACCAGCGGCGGCGAGAACGTCAGCTCGAGGCTCCGGACGATGCGCTCCTCGCCCGAACGCGGTGTCGTTTCGTCAGGGGCCGCCAGCATACGGCTCGCCAACCGTTGGGCCAGACGCGGATGCTCGGGCGGCGCGCCTGCCTCGAATCGCACGTAGACGACCGTGCCCTCGAGCACCTCGACTTCGAAGTAGTGGCGACGGGCCAGCGGAAACCGGTGCGCGCCCGTTGCCAGCTCTACCTCCATCTGCGCACGAAGACTCTTGAGCAGCGAGGAGTCCATGTCGCGCAGTGCCACGTCCACTCGCTCGGGCAGGCGCAGCGGCGAGAAGGGATCGATTCCCTCCAGCGGGTAGCTGGCCTTGCTCAGATGGAAGCCAAGACGCGGGGCTCTGCCGATTCTCGGATCGCTCGGATCGATGCGGACCTTGAAGCCTTCGAGGGACAGACGGGGCGAACCCTGGGGGAACATGCGCGAACGATACACAAACCGGTATGCGAAGGGTCGATGAACTGATTGACCGGTTCGGGCTTGTCATGCACCATCATGCGATGCCGCGCCTCACCCTGCCTTGCTCCCTTGCGCTTGCGGGCCTTGTCATCCTGTCGGCCCTCGGGGGGTGTGCCGCTCATGGCGTCGAGGACTCCACGGGGTTCGACTCGATTCAGGAAGGCACGGGTGGAGCCGCCGGCGCCAGCGGTGCGGCTGGCCACGCTGGCCAGAGTGGTACCGGCGGAAGCAGCGTGTCCGGTTCGGGTGGCGGCAGCGGCGGGGCCGAGGCCACGGGCGGCAGCAGCGGGGCCGGCGGCAGCGTGTCGTCGGGAGGATCGAGCGGCGACGGCGGGACGGGCGGCGTGGCGGGCAGCGCTGGTGCTGGCGGCAGCGCTGGTGCGGCCGGCGGCAGCGGCAGCGGCGGCACTGGCGGAGCCGGTGGAACTGGGGGCGCGCCGGTGTGCACCCAGCCCGACGCCGAGCCGAATGACACGCAGTCCCAGGCCCAAGACCTGGGCTCCATCGACGACTGCGACAGCAGCGGTTCGGAGGTACAAGGCAAGCTCGACGGCGCCAGCGACGAAGACTGGTTCACCTTCGCTGGGAAGGACACGTTCGGTTGCTCCGTCAATCCGACGTTCGACGTGATGGCGAGCGGAACGGTGCTGCTGTGTGCTTATTTCGCCTGCGGCTCGGGGGGCACCAGCGTCACGTGTCCGTCGGGCGATACGCAAGACACCTCTGGTCAGGATCCCGGATGTTGCACATCCAAGACCACAATGGCTCCGTCGATCAACTGCACGGGCCTCGACGACTCGTCGCAAGTGTATCTCAAGGCCTACTCGCCGGGGAACAACACGTGCGAGGCCTATTCCATCTCGTACCACTACTGAGGTGACTGGCGACGCCGGATTTGCACCAGGCGCTGTTCGGGTTGGCGGCAGTTGGTTCCGTCGGCGCTCGGGCAGGAGCTGCAGTCCTCGGAGCATCGCGGCGCTTTCCACGCACGCCACATTCGCCGGGCCAGGAAGGCGGCTGCGGCCCCGACGCAGCCGATGACGATGACCCATTGCCAATCCATCGCACGCCCCCCTTCGGCTAGACGATCAGGCGCCCTATCTGATAGATGAGCACGGCGAGGGTGAAGGCCACGGCGAGGGTGAAAGCCGCCATGAAGGCTGGCCACTTGAACGAGCCGAGTTCCTTGCGCGTGACGCCGAGGGTCGCGATGCACGGCACGTAGACCATGACGAAGATCATCAGGGCCAGGGCGCCGACAGGCGAGTAGTCCGGGTCGCTGGCGAGCCGGTGCCGGAGCGGGGAGGGCGAGTGCGCGGCGGATTCGGCGTCCGCGCTCATGTCGCCCACGCCGTAGAGGATGCCCAAGGTCGAGATGATGACCTCCTTGGCCGCGATGCCCGACAACAAGGCCACGTTGAGCTTCCAGTCGAAGCCGGCAATGCGCGTGATCGGCTCGATCGCCCTGCCGACCCGTCCCGCCAGGCTCTCGCGCGCGACCTGCATGCGCTGCTCGGTGTCGATGGCCCGGATGGCCGCGTTGCGATCGGCCTCGATGTGCGCGCGAAGCTTCGGCGAAAGACCCGGTGCAGCCAGGGCGTCCGCCGCGCGCGTGTCCACCGCCGCGACTTTCGCAGCGTGCTCCTGCGTCTCGTGCTCGGTCTTCGGGTAGTTCAGCAGGGCCCAGATGACCATCGACGAGGCGAGGATGAAGGTTCCGGCCTTCTTGACGTAGGACCAGGAGCGCTGCCACATGTGCTGCGAGATGCCGCGGAGCGTGGGCAGACGGTAGGGCGGCAGCTCCATGACGAACGGAGAGTCCTCACCGCGAAAGAGCGTCTTGCGGAACGCGAAGCCGAGCACGAAGGCCAGCGCCCAGCCGAACAGCCAGACAATCCAAAACAGGATCGCCGCGTGCCGGGGAAAGAACGCGGCGCAGAGCATGGCGATCACCGGGGTCTTCGCCCCGCACATCATCAGCGGGGAGATGAGCACCGTCAGGGCGCGATCCTTGGGGTTGACCAGGGTCCGCGCGCTCATCACACCCGGTACGGCGCAGCCCGTGGATACCATCAGCGGGATGAAGCTTCGTCCGTGCAGCCCGAACAGGTGCAGGAACTTGTCCATGACGAACGCGGCGCGCGCCATGTAGCCCACGTCTTCCAGGAACGACAGGCCGAGAAAGAGCAGCAGCACGATGGGGAAGAACGTGAGCACGCCGCCCACGCCCGCGATGATCCCGTTGACCAGGAACTCCCGCAGCACGCCCGTGGGAAGCGCGGAGGTCACCACGCGGCCCAGCCAGGCGAAGCCCGCCGCCACCAGATCGGACAGCGGGCTGCCCGCCAGGAACGTCAGCGAATACAGCGCGCCCATCGCGAGAAAGAAGATCGGAACCCCCAGGTACCGGTGCAGGATCACGGTGTCGACGAGATCCGTGGGGTCGAGCGCATTGGCCGGCCTGGGGTCGGTCTTGACCGCCTCGCGCAGCGCTCCGCGAATGTACGCGTAGCGTTGCTCGGCCACCACCACCTCGGGGTCCTTGCCGAAGTGCTTGCGCACCCACGCCGTGGCGCGCCGGGCGACCGACAGCACCCGCTCGGGATCGGCGTGCGCCTGCTTGACCTTCGCTACCGCGTCGGCGTCGTCCTCCAACAGCTTGATAGCGGTCCAATGCAGGCTGTACTTGCCGGCAAAGCTGTCGTCGGAGCGTAGCGCCTCGACCACGTCCTCGTGCCGCTCCTCGAGCTCCGGCCCGTAGTTCAGATGACGCTCGGCCGTGTCCACTCGCGCCGCCACCACGTCGAGCACTGCCTTGAGCAGCGCATCCTTGCCCGTTCCCTTGCTGCCCACGGTCTGCACCAGCGGAATGCCAAGCAGCTTGGAGAGCAGCGGCACATCGATGTGAATGCCCTTGTGCTCGGCCTCGTCGGTCATGTTCAGGGCGCCGACAACCGGCACTCCGAGCTCCTGGAATTGCAGCAGGAGG
Source organism: Myxococcales bacterium (assembly GCA_021847645.1). GTDB lineage: Bacteria > Myxococcota_A > Polyangia > Polyangiales > Polyangiaceae > JAJZQG01. The sequence goes on along the minus strand of JAJZQG010000202.1, from coordinate 4,786 downwards.
TACAGGTTGCGCTCCAGGTTGGTCGAGTCCACCACGTCCACGACCACGTCGGGCTTGTTCTTGAGCACGAAGTCGCGGGTGACGACCTCTTCGAGAGAGTAGGCGGTGAGGCTGTAGGTGCCTGGCAGATCGACGATCTCGAGCTGGTGTCCGTCGACCGCGGCGAAGCCGGAGATCTTGTCGACGGTCACGCCGGGGTAGTTGCCGACGTGCTGCGATTGGCCGGTCAGGGCGTTGAAGAGGCTGGTCTTTCCTGCGTTCGGATTGCCGGCGAGGGCGACGACGGGAACGGGCGGGTGAGGCGGGGACGCAACGCTACGCATCGGCGTTGGACACGACGATATGCTGCGCTTCGGTGGCGCGCAGCGCGATGCGGTAGGCTCCGAGCCTCAGGTCGAGGGGGCTGCCGAGCATGCCGCGCCGCAGCAGCTTTCCGGTGGCGCCTGCGACGAAGCCCATGTCCACGAGGCGCTTGCGGATCTCGCCGTTGGCGGTGAGGTGGGAGATGACAAACGAGTCGCCGATGGAAAGCTGGTCGAGCGTCATGAGGCCTCGGAAGACGGCTGTGCAAAAGCAGCCTCGAATACGGCTGTAGTGCCGTGGTCGAGCCGCGTCAAGCGGACTTAGACGCGGCTAACACCGCCGCCGCCAGGCCGTCTTCAGGGGATTTCTCCCGACGGTTTCTCAAGCTTCCCTTTTCTCGGGGCGCTGCCTGCTGGTAGGTTGCGCCGTCCCTTCCGACAACCCTTCGTGTCATGGCGACTTCCGCAGAACGACAACTCGTCAAGATGTCCGACCTGGCGCGCCTGAGCGGCGTTCCGGCCCCGACCATCAAGCACTACATCCGCGAAGGCCTGCTGCCGCCGCCGGCGCGGCGCACCAGCCGCAACATGGCCTGGTATGACCGAGCGATCGTACCGCGCATCAAGACCATCAAGGAGCTGCAGCGAACCAGGTTCCTGCCGCTCAAGGTCATCAAGGAGCTGCTGGACCAGGAGCGCGGCGAGAGCGGCAACCTGGCCGAATTGGCCGTTCGCGGTGTGCTCCAGGGGCTGGCGACGGTCGGCGCACGGACCCGGCGCGAGCTCATCGAGGACGGCATGCCTGGGCCGGAGCTGGATTGGATTCGCGAGATCGGGCTGTTGCATCCGACCGGCCAGGGGGACGACGAGGTCTACACGGGCGACGATCTAGCGCTGGTGGAGACGCTCAACGAGGCGCGCAAAGCCGGGATCACGCGGGAGATGCTGCCTCCGAGCATCCTGGACGACTACCGGCGTGGCGTGGCGGAGCTCGTGCGCATGGAAGCCCAGCTGTACCAGGCCGGGATCGTGCCGCGGGCGGGGGAGGACCTGACGGCGTTGACCGCGGCGGCGGCGGTGCTGAGCGAGCGGCTGGTCGTGCTGATCCGGCGCAAGCTGCTGTTGCCGATCATGATCGCGGTGTCCGAGCCGCCAGTGGCCGCACGGCCCGCGAGAAAGAGCGCCAGACGCTGACATCCGTCGCGTGGCGGGGCAGCTGGTCAGCTCGCCCGGCCCATGCCGGTCGCCCTGGGCTTCGCATGATCAGCTAGCTTGATTCCCTGGGGCGACTCCCCCGGAATGCCCGAGACCAGGCCGGCGCGCTGCACCCGTGCGAGCCCCCGCATGATCTGGACGTAGCCGGCGCTGTTGGGACCGACGAACTCCAGCACTTCACGCAGCACCGCGTCCGCGTCGCCCAGCTGTCCGCTCTCGAGCAGGGCGTCGCCCAGCTTGCGGCCGAAGGACAACCCAGCTTGCTCCGCATCCTCCAGATCGTCGGCCGCTGCCGCGCGCCGCACCGTCTCGTAGCCCATGCGCAGCCATCGGACCGCACCGGACGTGTCACCGAGCAGCGACGCTCTGGACGCGGCCTGTTCCATCAAGAACAGGGCGTCGAACCATTGGTCGGCGTCGCGGGCATGGATGGCGAGGACCTCGAGGGGGACATCGCTGCGTGCGCGCAGCTCGCCTGCCCTGGCTCGCAGCTCGCGACGGGCGACGGCGGGCAAGGTCGACGAAGCGACTTCGCGGACGAGGGGATGCGTCCATACCAGCTCGCCGCCGATGCGATCGAGCATGGCTGCCTGGGCGAGGGCGGCCAACCCGCGGTTGATGCAGTCGGAGCCGCCGAGCAGCTCGTGCAGATCGTCGAGCCGCACGCGGTCACCCAGCACGATCATGGCCTGCAACACGAGGCGGGCGTCGGCCCCCAGGGCCTGGATGCGCCTGGCAATCAGATCCGATGTCTCCAGAGAAGGCTGTGAGCCGCCTTCGAAGTGGAAGCGAATCAGCTGCTCGACGTACAGGGGCGTGACGCAGGCGTTCTGCGGGGTATCGGAGGGCAGCGCGATGTCACCGCCGAAGGTCGACAGAACCGATGTCGCAGTGGCGAGGTCCCAGCCGGACAGCAGATGCTCGGTGACTTGGACGGGCCAATCGACTTGCGCTTGCAGCGACTGCGCGGCGACCACGATCAGCGGGGCATTGGGTGGCACGGCCAGCAAGTCGATCACGGCGTTTTGCGTCGGACCGTCGATTCTGTCCAGATCGTCGATGGCGATCGCGACGCGCCCGGTCAACGCCGTGGCCGCACCCCGCTCTACGGCCCAACGCAACGTGTCGCGCAAGGCCGCGCGCGCTTGCGACGACGCAGCGAACAGCTCCCTGGCAGGCTTGCCCGCGAACACCAGCTGCAGGCCGGCCACGACCGACGCAGGAGCGCCGTAGCAAGAGGTGTCGTCGGCCGAGCCCATGCGCAGGCCGGCGAGGCTCGCGATCAACGAGCGCAGCCCGGCGCAAGCGGGGCGCGCCCAGTCCGGATCCGGGAGGAGCTCGACGCCCAGATCGCCCGAAGCCCTGGCACTGAGCAGGAATTCTCGCAGCAGGGTGGTCTTGCCGACTCCGGGGGCGCCGACGATGCGGGCGACGCGCATTCCCGAGGTGGTGCTGATGCGCACCTCGTTGAGCCGGTGCAGTTCGGACTTGTGACCTGCAGCGTGCAGATGAAGCCGTGTGGTGCGATGGGCGCCGCGCACGCCGCTGGTGGGCGGTGCGGATGCAGGTGCGGAAGCCGCCAGTGCCAAGAGCGTCGGCGCGGTCGCGCAGACGCGCTCGCCGCAGGCGCCGCAGAAGCGATCGCTGGCGGGCACGGGGGCACCGCAGGACCCGCACATGATCGCGGAGGGGGGCACCGGCACGGTCGGACGAACGCACTGCCCCACCATGCGTCGATCAGCTTCGTCGAGAGCTTGGCGGAATTCCGAGGCCGATCCGAAGCGATCCGCGGGGGCGCTGGCGAGGGCCTTGATCAAGACGGGGACAAGCGGCTCCGGGACGGGCCTGCCCCGCGCGATGTCGTCTTCGCCAAGGGGGGTGGCGGTCATGCGTTCGACGACGGCGGCGAGAGCGGATTCGGAGCGGGTGAGGCGACGTCCGGTGGCCAGCTCGTAGAAGACGACGCCGAGCGAGAACAAGTCCGAGCGAAGATCCACGGCTGCGCCGGCGGCCTGCTCCGGGGACATGTAGGCCGGCGTGCCGAGGACCTCGCGTCGTGCGGGCGCGGCGCAGGAGGTGCTGCTGGCCGCCACCTGGGCTAGGCCGAAGTCCAGCACTTTCACGAAGTCGGCGCCGCTGCGGGTGCACTCGATGGCGATGTTGGCGGGCTTCAGATCCAGGTGCACGATGCCCAGCTCGTGCGCTTCGCTCAACGCGTCGAGAGTCTGCCGCACAATGTCGATCACGCGCGCCAACCCCAGCAGGCCTTCCTGCTCGACGACGCGAGCCAGCGACGGCCCGCGCAGATACTCCATGACGATGAACGGGAGGCCGTCGTCGGTTCTTCCGAAGTCGATGACGCTGACTACGTTCGGGTGGTTGAGCCTGCTGGCGGCGTGCGCCTCGTTGACGAACCGCGAGGCGGCACCGGTGTCGTGCAGGAGGTGAGGATGGATGATCTTGACGGCGACCGAACGTTGCAGGGCGCACTGCTCGGCGCGGTAGACGCGCCCCATGCCGCCTGTTCCGATGAGCTCCAGAACCAGGTAGCCGCCGCACAGCGTCTTTCCGATGAACGGGTCCGACGCCTTGGGTGCCACGGACTCCATGGGATGTCCGCAGCGCGGGCAGAAGTTGAACCCTGGTTCTGACGCATGTCTGCAAACAAGACAAACCCCGACCATTGTGTTTCCCTTGTATCATGCAACCGGCCGGGGAGTCACCGCACAATGTGCTTGGATTTGAGCTTGTTTGAATGTTCGAACGTTGGTCTGATGGACGTTTTGCGCCGGTGCCGGGAGGAGTGCGCGCCGTCGTGAGAGGCTGTTCAACCGGCCGGCAAGGGGGTGGCGGATCCGCCGCAAAAGTGGCGGCCGCCACCTCGAGGTTGCGTTGAGGCGCGGGAATTTGCAGGGATGTGGGGGCGCAGATCGTGGCATGGGAATCGCAATGTGAATGAAGTGCCGACGCGAGTGCGCATGAACGTCGGCAAGGGTGTTTGACAGGCGAGCGGAAGGACTGGGGACGGTAGGGATGGTCCTGGCGGCTGCGGGCAACCGTGGTCGCCGAGGGTACGTGGCGGGTTTTGACCTAACAGGAGGTGCCACGGCGGCTCTGAGGGATCGCTCTGGAGGCTGGGTCCGTGCAGCAGCGGACGGCCCGGGGCGGACGGGCGCTGCGATTGGCGTGCTGGGTGATGGCGAAGCGACACCCGGCAGGCTGGAGAGGAGCGATACCCGGCGGGCGGACGTGTGTCTGCAGTAGCCTGC